>JAICJK010000486.1 GCA_025928415.1 Solirubrobacteraceae bacterium
GCGGCCGCCGGGGCCGCCGGAGGGCGGCGCGACCTCGATGCGGACCTCGCCCAGCGCCGCGCGCAGCGCGGCCAGCGTCGGCTCGAGGGCGGCGCCGGCGCCGCGGGCGGTGACCAGCGCGATCGGCGGGACGGGCGCATCCATCGCGGCGGGTATGGTGCCAGGCCGCCCAACGTCGCGAGGAGGTCGGTCGAACGTGCCGGACGTAGAAGCCCACATCACCGGGACGGTGTGGAAGATCGAGTGCAAGGTCGGGGACGCCGTGGAGGAGGGCGACACGGTCGTGATCCTCGAGTCGATGAAGATGGAGATGCCCGTCGAGGCCGAGGACGGCGGGACGGTGGCGGCGATCCGCTGCGAGGAGGGCCAGGCGGTGCAGGAGGGCGACGTGCTCGTCGTCCTGGACTGAGAACCGCTTTCAGAATGGCCGCGACCGCCTGATCCCGAGAGCGGTTCTGAGCCGGCGGCCGGGTGCGCCTGTACTAGATTGCCCGGGCGATGCCCGGGGAGCTGAAGGTGGACGAGCCGGCCGAGGGGGTCCTGCGGCTGGTGATCTCCAACCCGGCCAAGCACAACGCCCTGGACCACCCGATCCTCGACGCGATCGCCGCGCAGGTCGCCGCCGCGCCGGACCGCGGCGCGCGGGCGCTGCTGCTGGCCGGCGAGGACGGGATGTTCTCCTCGGGCTACGACATCGCCGACATCCCGCCGGGCGTCTTCGCGCGCGAGGCCGAGCGGCTCGTCGCCCACCCGTTCACCGCTGCGCTCGACGCGCTGGCCGCGACCGACCTGCCCGTGGTGGCCGCCCTCGGCGGCCCCGCGATCGGCGGCGGCCTGGAGCTGGCGGTGCACTGCGACCTGCGCGTCGCGGCCGAGCACGTGCAGCTCGGCATGCCGCCCGCGCGGCTCGGGCTCGTCTACTCGCACACCGGCCTGCGGCGCTTCCTCGACGTCGTCGGGGAGTCGCGCACCCGCGAGCTGTTCCTGCTCGGCCGCTACGTCGACGCCGCGCGCGCCGAGGCCTGGGGGCTGGTGAACGAGGTCGTCGCCGCCGATCGCCTGGACGCGACCGCGCTGGACTGGGCCGTGACGCTCGCGGGCAACTCGCCGCTGAGCCTCAGCGGCAACAAGCGCGTCCTGCGCGCGCTGCTGGCCGCCGAGGCGGAGCTGCCCGCCGACGTCGAGGCCGAGCTCATCGCGCTGCGGCGCGCGTGCTTCTCCTCCGAGGACTTCGCCGAGGGCGTGCGCGCCTTCGCGGAGAAGCGCGAGCCGCGCTGGCCGGGGCGCTGAGGGCGGCCCGATGCGCCTGGTCACCTGGAACGTCAACTCGCTGAAGATGCGCCTGCCGCGCGTGCTGGAGTTCCTCGAGCAGCACGCCCCGGACGTCGCCTGCCTGCAGGAGACCAAGTGCGAGCGCGACGCCTTCCCGGTCGCCGAGCTCGCCGCGGCGGGCTACCGCGCCGTGCACCACTCGGGCGGGCGCTGGGCGGGTGTGGCGATCCTGGCGCGCGAGGGCCTGGCCCTGGCCGAGGCCGCGGCGGGCCTGCCCGGGGAGGTCCGCGCCGAGGAGGCCCGCTGGATCGAGGCCGACGTGGACGGCGTGCGGGTGGCCAGCACCTACGTCGTCAACGGCCGCGCCGTGGGATCCGAGACGTTCGCCGAGAAGCTCTCGTTCCTCGACGCCATGATCGCCCGGGCCACCGAGCTGCGCGGGCGCGACGTCGTGATCGCCGGCGACTTCAACGTCGCGCCGGCCGACGTCGACGTCTACGACCCCGCGGCGTTCGCCGGCGCCACGCACGTGACCGCGGAGGAGCGCTCGCGGCTGGCGCGCATGCTCGAGGCCGGCGGGCTGGTCGACGCCCACGTCGCGCTGCACGGGCCCGAGGCGCAGCAGTTCACCTGGTGGGACTACCGCCAGGGGCACTTCCACCGCGGCCTGGGCCTGCGGATCGACCTGCTGCTGCTCGGCGGGACGCTGCCCGCCGGGCTCGAGCGGGTGGGCATCGAGCGGGACTTCCGCAAGGGCTCCAAGCCGTCCGACCACGCCCCGCTGGTCGCCGACCTGCGCCGCTGATCGCGGGCGCCGGGCGCCGCGCGCATGGGGTAGCTTGCCTGGGGTGACCGACTCGCTCGTGGCCGTCGTCGAGATCCCGAAGGGGTCGTCGAACAAGTACGAGTGGGACGCCGAGCTGGGCGCGATCAAGCTCGACCGCCTGCTGTTCTCGTCCCTCGGCTACCCGACGGACTACGGGTTCTTCAAGAACACGCTGGCCGCCGACGGCGACCCGCTGGACGCCATGATCTGCGTGTCCGAGCCGACCTTCCCGGGCTGCCACATCGAGGTGCGGCCCGTCGCGCTGTTCCGGATGCGCGACCAGCGGGCGGAGGACAACAAGATCGTCTGCGTCCCGGTGACCGACCCCAACTGGAGCCACGTCGAGCGCCTCGAGGACCTCGCGAGGCCGCTGCGCGACGAGATCTCGCACTTCTTCTCGATCTACAAGACGCCCGACTGGAAGGTCGTCAAGGTCGACGGCTGGTACTCGCGCGACGACGCGCTGGACTCGATCGAGCGCGCGCAGCGCCGCTTCGCCAAGACGCAGGGCGCCGGCGAGGCGTAGTGGGCCGGGACGCGCCGCGCCCGTCCTCCC
>JAICJK010000576.1 GCA_025928415.1 Solirubrobacteraceae bacterium
GGCGGGGCCTTCCTGGAGAGCCGGGAGCTGCTCGTCCTCGGGGGGCAGGTCAAGTCCTCGGACCTCGCCCGCGGGGAGGTCCGGCAGCGGGGGATCCAGGAGGTCGACGGGATGGCGGTGGCCGCGCCGCTGTGCGTGGCGACCCACCGCATCGAGCGTCCCGAGCCGCGGGACGTCGTCGAGCGCGCCATCCGGCGCGGCATGACGCCCCGCAAGGGCCCCGTGTTCCTCGAGATCTGCCTCGACGCCCAGGGCGCGCCCGTGGACCGCGCCGAGCTCGAGGGGACGGGACCCGTGGCTCCCGCGCGGCTGCCCACCGCCAGCGACGACGAGATCGCCCAGGTGCGGTCGCTGCTCGACGCCGCGGAGCGGCCGGTCGTCCTGATCGGCGGCGGGGTGTCACGGGACGCGGCCGCCCGCGCCCTCCCGGACCTGCACCGGCGCGCGATCCCGACGATGACGACCTGGAACGGGATCGACCGGATCGCGGCGGACGACCCCGTCTACTGCGGGCGCCCCAACACCTGGGGGCAGCGCTCGGCCAACCTCCTGCTCGCCCAGGCCGATCTCATCCTCGCCCTCGGCACGCGACTCGGGCTCCAGCAGACGGGCTTCAACCACCAGGAGTTCGCGCCCGTCGGCCGCGTCGTCCAGGTCGACGTGGACCCCGCCGAGCTCGCCAAGGGCCACCCGCGCGTCGACCTCCCGATCGCCGCCGACGCCGACGACCTCCTGGCCCGCGTCCTCTCCGGCGGCGCGCCCGCGCCCGCGACGTGGCTGGCCTTCTGCCGCGAGGTGCGCGAGGTGCTTCCCCTGGCCGAGGAGGCCAACGAGCACGCCCCGGGCTACCTCGACCCCTTCCACTTCCTCCTCGACCTCTCGGCGCGCGCGGGCGACGACGACATCGTCATCCCCTGCTCCAGCGGCGGCGCGAACTTCGTGTTCATGGAGACCTTCCAGCAGCGCGCCCGCCAGCGGATCGTCTCCGACAAGGGCTCGGCCGCGATGGGCTACGGCCTGTCCGGCGGCATCGGGGCCGCTCTGGCCTTCCCCCACCGCCGCACCCTGATGATCGAGGGCGACGGCGGCTTCGCCCAGAACATGCAGGAGCTGGGGACCGTCGCGGTCAACCGCCTGAACCTCAAGGTCATCCTGTTCGAGAACAACGGCTACGCCTCGATCCGCATGACCCAGCGCAACTACTTCGACGGCGCCTGGATCGGCTGCGACACCTCGTCCGGCCTCGGCTTCCCCGACTGGCCGCGCCTCTTCGACGCCTTCGGCATCCCGCTGATGGCGTTGTCAGAAGGCTGGCAGGACGACACGCGCTTCGCGGAGCTGTTCGACGGCGACGGGCCCGCCGGCTTCCTCGTGCCCATCGACCCCGAGCAGACCTACTTCCCGAAGATCACGAGCCGGATGACCGCCGACGGCTCGATGGAGTCCAATCCGCTGCACCGGATGTCGCCGGATCTGCCCGAGGACGTCGCCGCGCGGGTGACCAGGCACCTCGGTAGCCTCGACGTCGCATGAAGACACCAGCACGCAACTTCTTCAAGGACCTGTTCGTCCTCGAGATGGCGAACAACCACTGGGGTGACGTCGAGCGCGGCAAGCGCATCATCGCCGAGTTCGCGCAGGTCGCCCGGTTCAGCGGGACGCGCGCCGCGATGAAGTTCCAGTTCCGCGACGTGGACACCTTCATCCACCGCGACTGGCGCACGCGCGACGACGTCCGCTACATCAAGAAGACGCTCGACACGCAGCTCGCCAAGGAGCAGCTCCGCGAGCTCGTCGCGTTCGCCCGCCGCAGCAACTTCCTGGTCGGCGCGACGCCGTTCGACGAGGCCTCCGTCGCCACGTGCGAGGAGTTCAAGCTCGACTTCGTGAAGATCGCCAGCTCGGACATCAACGACTGGTTCCTGATCGAGCGCATCGCCAAGACGCGGCTGCCCGTGTCGTTCTCCACCGGCGGCTCGACCCTGAAGGACATCGACGAC
>JAICJK010000579.1 GCA_025928415.1 Solirubrobacteraceae bacterium
CGTCGGGTTCCTGGTGGCGTTCCGGGCGCTGCAGGCGGTGGGCGCCTCGATGATGAACCCGGTGGCCATGGCGATCATCACCAACACCTTCACCGACCCGCGCGAGCGGGCCCAGGCCGTGGGCGTCTGGGGCGCCGTGTTCGGCATCTCCATGGCGCTCGGGCCGATCGTGGGCGGCGCGCTCGTCTCCGCGGCGGGCTGGCGGGCGATCTTCCTGATCAACCTCCCGATCGGGCTCGCCGCCATCCTGCTGACGCTCCGCTTCGTCCCCGAGTCGCGCGCGCCGCGGCCGCGCCGGTTCGATCCCGTCGGCCAGGCGCTGGTGGTCGTCCTCTTCGCCGCGCTCACCTACGGCGTCATCGAGGCCCCGAGCCGCGGATGGTCGTCGGGGCCGATCCTGGCCGCGCTGTCGGCGGCGGGGGTCGCGCTCGTGGTCCTGCTGCGCTACGAGCCACGGCGGGAGGAGCCGCTCGTCGACCTGCGGTTCTTCCGGTCGCTGCCGTTCGCGTCGGCGATCGCCATCTCGGTGGCCGCGTTCTCCGCGTTCGGGGGCTTCCTCTTCCTGAACACGCTGTATCTCCAGGAGGTCCGCGGCCTCTCGCCCGTGCAGGCGGGCCTCGCCACCGTGCCCATGGCGCTCATGACGGTCGTGGCGTCCCCGCTGTCGGGCCGCATGGTCGGCCGCCGCGGTCCCCGCCTGCCCCTCGCGATCTCCGGGGTCTGCTCGGTGGCCGCGTGCGCGATGCTCACCGGCCTCGAGCCGGCCACGCCCTACGTGTGGCTGCTCGCGGCGTACGTGCTGTTCGGACTGGGGTTCGGGTTCGTCAACGCGCCCATCACCAACGCGGCCGTGTCGGGGATGCCCCGCGCCCAGGCGGGCGTCGCCGCGGCGATCGCCACGACCTCCCGGCAGCTCGGCCAGACGCTCGGCGTCGCCGTCGTCGGGGCGATCGTCACCTCCCGCGTGGGCGGGTCGCTCCATGCCGACCTGTCGGCGGCGAGCCCTCCGGGCTGGTGGACCCTCGCGGCCTGCGGTGCCGTCGTGCTGCTGCTCGGCTTCCTGGGCACCACCAGCCGGGCCGGCGAGTCCGCCCGGCGGACGGCGGCGAGGCTCAATCCCGAGGCGCTCGCTGCGTAGGCTCATGGACGGATGAGCCCACCCCCGGCCAAGGACCCTGCGCATCGCGGCGCCGCGGCGGCGGCCGCGCAGGAGGTGTGGCTGCTCATCAGCGACCTCGTGCTCGACAACCAGCGGCGGCGCGAGGTCTCCGAGGCGCTGGGGATCAGCTTCGGCCGCGCCCGGACGGTCCGCCGCCTCGCGCGCCGGCCGATGTCGATGGGCGAGCTGGCCGCGGCGCTGGGGATCGACCCCGCCAACGCGACCGGGGTCGTCGACGACCTGGAGGAGCTGGGCCTCGTCCGCCGGCGCCCGCATCCCACCGACCGGCGGGCCAAGCTGGTCGAGGCGACCCGCAAGGGCAAGGACATGGCGCGGCGCGCCGACGCGATCCTCGCCACGCCGCCGCCCGCGCTCAGCGCTCTGGACGCCGGGGACCTCGACGCGCTGCGACGGATCCTCGAGCGGGTCGCGGGGCGCGCCTGAGGACACGGCGGCGCGCGGGGCGGGGCGACCGCGAGGCGCCGGCCCTACGACGCGGGCGCGGCGAGCCCGTGGCGGTGCGCCACGCCGGCGGCCTCGGTGCGGCTGCGGACGTCGAGCTTGGCGAGGATCCGCGAGACGTGCACGCTCGCCGTCTTCTCGGCCATGTAGAGGGTGGCGCCGATCTCGCGGTTCGTCGCGCCGTTGGCCACGAGCGCGAGGACCTGGCGCTCGCGGTCGGTCAGCCCGAAGGGGTCGGCTTCGCGCGCGGGCTCGCCGGCCGCGCCCGGCTCCGGCTCGGCCGCGGGGCCGGCGACGTGCAGGCGCGCGCGGGCGACGAGGCCCTCGACCTCCGCGGCCAGCCAGCCCGCCCCGAGCCCGCGGGCGA
>JAICJK010000260.1 GCA_025928415.1 Solirubrobacteraceae bacterium
GACATGTGGATCGCGCGCGCCGCCCAGGGCGGCGCCGGGCCTCGGGGCGGGGCGGTCGCCGCCCGCAGGCCCCGCGATGGTTGTAGCGCATGGCCGCCGGCGCGCGCGGCGCGCGCGGCCGCAGCGGTGATTCGGGATCCCGCCCGCCCCGCGCGCGAGCATCCTCCCGCGTGACCGCCCTCGCCCTCCCGCTGAACGCGCGCGGCAAGGTCCGCGAGCTCTACGACCTCGGCGACGCCCTGCTGATGGTCGCCTCGGACCGGATCTCGACCTACGACGCCGTCCACCCGACGCCCATCCCGGGCAAGGGCCAGGTCCTCACCGGCCTGAGCGCGTTCTGGTTCGAGCGCACCGCGGGCCTCGTCCCCAACCACGTCCTCTCCTACGAGGACGGCGTCCCGGAGGAGGTGCGCGGCCGCGCCGTGAAGGTCCGCAAGCTGCGGATGCTGCCGGTCGAGTGCGTCGTGCGCGGCTACATCACGGGCTCGGGCTGGAAGGACTACCAGGCCACGGGCACCGTCTCGGGCATCGCGCTGCCTGCGGGCCTGCGGGAGTCCGACCAGCTCCCGGAGCCGATCTTCACGCCGTCCACGAAGGCGCTCGAAGGCCACGACGAGGCGATCGACCTCGAGGGCGCGGTGGCCGCTGTCGGCGACCGGTCGCTCGTCGAGGCCGCCCGCGACGCCTCCCTGGCGCTCTACCGCGCGGCCTCCGAGCACGCGCGCGAGCGCGGGGTGATCCTGGCCGACACGAAGTTCGAGTTCGGCGTCGACGAGCAGGGCGCGCTCGTCCTGGGCGACGAGGTCCTGACCCCCGACTCCTCGCGCTACTGGCCGGCCGACGGCTACGCGCCCGGGCGCGGCCAGCCGAGCTTCGACAAGCAGTACGTGCGCGACTGGGCCGCGGGCAGCGGCTGGGACAAGGCCCCGCCGGCGCCGGCGATCCCCGACGACGTGGTCGCGGGCACCCGCGCGCGCTACCAGGAGGCCTACGAGCTGATCACCGGCGAGCCGCTGAGCGCGTGGCTGAGCCGGACGGGCGCGCCTGCGTGAGGGCGCGGGTCCTCATCCGCCCCAAGGCCGGGATCCTCGACCCGCAGGGCGTCGCGGTCGAGCAGGCGCTGCCGGCACTCGGGTTCACCGGCGTCTCCGACGTGCGCATCGGGCGCCTGATCGAGCTCGAGCTCGACGACCCCGCGCAGCTCGAGGCGATGTGCGAGCGCCTGCTGGCCAACCCGCTGATCGAGGACTACGAGATCGTGGGGCGCTGATGCGCTTCGGCGTCGTCCAGTTCCCCGGCACCTGCGACGACCGCGACGCGCTGCTGGCCTGCCGGCAGGCCGGCGAGGCCGAGCTGCTGTGGCACGGCGACGCGGACCTGCGCGGCGTCGACGCCGTCGTCATCCCCGGCGGCTTCTCCTACGGCGACTACCTGCGCGTGGGCGCGATCGCCCGCTTCTCGCCGGTCATGGAGGCGGTGACGGCGTTCGCGCGCGCCGGCGGCCCGGTCCTCGGGATCTGCAACGGCTTCCAGGTCCTGTGCGAGGCGGGGCTGCTGCCCGGCGCGCTGCTGCCCAACCTCGAGCGGCGCTTCATCTGCCGCCAGCTCGCGATCGAGGTCGTCGACGCCGGCACGCCGTGGACCTGCGCGCTGGCCGAGGGCCAGGTCCTCTCGATCCCGGCCAAGCACACGACCGGGCGCTGGTACGCGCCGCCGGAGCTGCTCGGCGACGTCCGGGTGGTCTTCCGCTACGCCCGCGACGCGAACCCGAACGGCTCGACCGACGCCGTCGCCGGGGTCGCGAGCGCGGCCGGCAACGTCGTCGGGCTGATGCCGCATCCCGAGCACGCGATCGATGCGCTGCGCGGCTCCGTCGACGGCCTCGGGGTGTTCGCCTCGGCGGCCGCGGTGCCGGCCGGTGCCTGAGGCGGCCGCCGTGCTGCCCGGCGTGCAGGACGCCGTCGCGCTGGGCCTGACCGAGGCCGAGTACGCGCTCGTGGCCGGGAAGCTGGGCCGCCCGCCCAACCAGGTCGAGCTCGCGATGTTCTCGCTGATGTGGAGCGAGCACTGCTCCTACAAGCACTCGCGCAAGCTGCTGCGCACGCTGCCCACCGAGGGGCCCCGCGTGGTCATGGGCCCGGGCGAGAACGCGGGCGCCGTGTCGGTCGGCGACGGGCTGGTCTGCGTCTTCAAGGTCGAGTCCCACAACCACCCCAGCGCGGTGGAGCCGTTCCAGGGCGCAGCCACCGGCGTCGGGGGGATCCTGCGCGACATCTTCGCGCTGGGGGCGCGCCCGATCGCGGTGCTCGACTCGCTGCGCTTCGGCGAGCCGGACTCCGAGCGGTCGCGCTACCTGCTCGACCGCGCGGTGGCCGGGATCGGCCACTACGGCAACTCGATCGGCGTGCCCACCGTGGGGGGCGAGGTCTACTTCGAGGACGCCTACGAGACCAACTGCCTGGTCAACGCGATGGCCGTCGGGCTCGTGCGTGAGGACGCGATGATCCGCTCGGCGGCGTCCGGCCCCGGCAACGCCGTCGTCCTGTTCGGCGCCTCGACCGGGCGCGACGGCATCGGCGGCGCGTCGGTCCTGGCCTCGGCGGAGTTCGGCGCCGACGACGCGGCCAAGCGGCCCTCGGTCCAGGTCGGCGACCCGTTCGAGGAGAAGAAGCTGCTGGAGTGCTCGCTCGAGCTGCTCGAGCGCGGGCTGCTCGTCGCGCTGCAGGACCTCGGCGCCGCCGGCCTGACCTCCAGCGCCTCGGAGATGGCCTCCAAGGGCGGGGTGGGCATCGACCTCGACGTCGCCCGGGTGCCGCTGCGCGAGGCGGACATGGAGCCGTTCGAGATCATGGTCTCCGAGTCCCAGGAGCGGATGCTCTGCGTCTGCGCGCCCGAGCGGGTCGACGACGTGCTCGCCGTCTGCGCCAAGTGGGAGGTCCACGGGACGGCGATCGGCAGCGTCACCGACACCGGCCGCATGCGCATCCTGCGCGGCGGCGAGGTCGTGGGCGACCTGCCGGTCGCCGGGCTCGTCGACGACTGCCCGCTGTACGACCTGGCGCCCGAGCGCCCCGCTCCGGGGCTGTACCCGCCGCCGCGGGCGGTGCTGGGCCAGGAGGCGACGCCGCGCGACGCGCTGCTCGCGCTCCTCGCCTCGCCGAACATCGCCTCGCGGCTGCCGCTCTTCGAGCAGTACGACTGGCTCGTGCAGTCCCGGACGGTGCGGCGCCCGGGCGAGGCCGACGCCGCCGTGCTGCAGCTCCCGGGCGGCGGCGGGCTGGCGGTGTCGATCGACGCCAACGGGCGCCGCGTGGCGGCCGACCCGTACACGGGGACGGCGGCGGCGGCGCTGGAGTGCGCGTCCAACCTCGCGTGCGCCGGCGCCGAGCCGCTCGGCACGACGAACAACCTGAACTTCGGCAACCCCGAGAAGCCGCACATCGCCTGGCAGCTCACCGAGGCGGTGCGGGGCCTCGGGGACGCCTGCCGCGCGCTCGGCGCGCCGATCGTGGGCGGCAACGTCTCGCTCTACAACGAGGGCCTGGAGGGCCCGATCTACCCGACGCCGGTCGTCGGCATGGTCGGCGAGCTGCCCGACGTCGCGCGCGCCGGGCGCCTGGGCTTCGCGGCGGAGGGGGACGCGATCGCGCTCGTCGGCTGGCGCGCCGCGCCGTCGCTGGCGGCCTCCGAGCTGGCCAAGCTGCGCGGCGAGCCGCTGCCCGACGGGCTGGAGGAGATCGACGTCGCGCACGTCGTCGGCGTGCAGGCCGCGATCCGCGAGGCGGTGCGGGCGGGCGCGCTGCGCTCCGCTCACGACGTCGCCGAGGGCGGCCTGCTGGTCGCCGTCGCCGAATGCTGCCTGGCGGGCGGCCTGGGCGCGCGGCTGGACCTCGGCGCGCCCGCGGCGCCGGCGACGCCGTGGGAGCGGCTGTTCGGCGAGCAGGCCGGCGGGTTCGTGGTCTCCGGGCCGTCCGCGGCGCTGACGGCGCTGGGCGAGCGCATCCCCGCCGAGCTCATCGGCACCGTGGGCGGCGACGCGCTCGAGGTCCGGCTCGGCGGCGAGCGCGTGCACGCCGGCCTGGCCGAGCTCCGCGCGGCCCATGCCGCGCTGGCCGCCCTGTTCACCTGACGAGCGGTGCGCCCGGCCGGCCCGGCGAGGGCCGGGCCGGTGGGTGAGCGGGGCCGGCGCCTACCGCCGGCGCCCGGCGATGTCGTCGCTCTCGTCGGCGCTGCGGGCGTCGCGCCGGCGGCTCTCGCGGTCGAACAGCCGCTCGCGCCCGCCGCCGTCGTCGCTCGCCGGGCGCTCCTCGACGATCTCGCGCCGCTCCTCGACGATCTCGCGCGGCGCCCCGCCGCGCACGCCCGCATCGCGGTCCTCCGCGCCGCGGTCGCCGGGCAGGATCTCGTCGTCGCGCAGGCCCTGCTCGGTCAGGCCCGCGTGCTCCTCGTGGAGCTGGGCCTCGGCGCGGGCGGTCTCCGCGCGTCTCTCGGCGACGCTCGCCTCGGCGCGCTGCGCGCGGGCCTCGCGCTCGGCGCGGTCCGCCTCGCCGAGCCGGGCGTCGGCCTCGGCGCGATGCGCGCCGGCGACCTCGGTGCGACGCGA
>JAICJK010000258.1 GCA_025928415.1 Solirubrobacteraceae bacterium
AGCGGGCTTACGCGCGGAGGTCGACGCGGGCTTGCGCGCCGAGGTCGACGCAGGCTTGCGCGCCGAGGTCGACGCAGGCTTGCGCGCCGAGGTCGACGCAGGCTTGCGCGCTGAGGCCGAAGCGGGCTTGCGGGCCGCCTTCGGAGCCGCCCCGCGCGCACCGGAGGACCCGCCCTTGGCCGCCGCGGGCTTGCGCGCGGCGGCGCTGCGGCCGGCCGGCTTGGCGCTGCGGGACGATTTCGGCTGGGGCATGCGGCCTCCTCCTCACGGCGAAAAGCGAGTCGCCGCAAACGTACCCGAAGAACCGGTTTCAGAAGGAGGCGCCGTCCTGAAAGCGGTTCTGAGCGGGGGGAACGCCTATCCATGGGCTTTTGGGCGACATTCCAGCCGCCAACCTGGCTACTCTGCCCCGATCATCAACGTAGGAGGACATCAGTCGTGAACAAGACCGAGCTCGCCCAGCATCTCTCGGACAAGACGGAGCTTGGCTCCGGGCAGGCCAAGGAGGCCGTCGAGGCGCTCAGCGACATCCTCACGGAGACCCTGTCCCGCGGCGGCGAGGTCAACATCGCCGGCCTCGGGAAGTTCAGCGTCTCCGATCGCGCCGCTCGCCAGGGCGTCAACCCAGCCACAGGCGAGAAGATCCAGATCGCGGCCTCCAAGGCCCCGAAGTTCACCGCCGCCAAGGCGCTCAAGGACGCCGTCAACGGCAGGTAGGCGTCCGCGACACCTAGTCGTGCAGAAGGCCGCCGCAAGGCGGCCTTCGTCGTTGCCGGGTGCCGCCGCCTACCCGCGGCGGCGCACGACCGCCGAGCGCCGCAGCAGCTTGCCGCCGGCGTCGAGCGCCTCGACGCGCACGTAGCGCGCCGACGTGGGGACCGACATGCGCGTCTCGAGGTCCTTCCACGCGTAGGTCCCCACCGCCCTGAGGGCCCCGCGGCTCGCGCCCGCCAGCACCCGCCAGCGCTGCACCTCCGTGGAGCCCGACCAGCTCGCGGCGACCACCGTCCGGTCGCCGCGGGCCTGCGCGACGGCGCGCGGAGAGGTCGTGGGGGTGCCGGTCCACGGCGAGCGGTAGGCCCGGTAGCTGTCGTACCCGCGCGGGACCCGCGCGTCGTAGATGACGTTGCCGGCCGGGTCGAACTCGCTGAACCAGCCCTGCGAGCCCCAGCCCACGAACTCGTCGCCGTTGGCGAGCGCCTGCCCGTTGCCCTGCGTGCCGCTGGACAGCTCGCGCGGGTGGTGCAGCGACCGCACGGTCGTGGCGGTGTGCGCCTGCGGGTCGAGCTGCAGCGTCAGGACGGTGGAGTAGGGGCGGACCTTCTTGGTGCCCGCGTCGTTGTTGAAGATGCTCAGCGTGTTCGTGCCGAGCGCCACCGCGTCGTGCTGCCAGGCGAACATGCCGGCGTCGTCGATCGTGAAGTCGCTCTTCTTGCCGCCCAGGCGCCAGATGACCTGGCCGGTGGCGTAGTCGAGCTTGTAGACCGTCCAGGTGTGGCGCGCCGACACGAGCACGTTGCCGTCTGTGTCGAGCCCGACGGAGTTGGCGTGGAAGAAGTCCCAGTTGCCGTTGTAGGTCTTCTTGACCGGCTCGTAGCTCTCGTCGAGGCCGATGTGGTCGAGGCTGCTCCAGCGGAACAGCACCTTGCCGGTGGCGATGTCCACGTCCTCGATCACCCCGTCGACGACCTTGCCGTCCTTGGGGCCGCCGACCGGCGTGAGGTCGCGCCGGACGTTCTCGTAGATCGTGACCAGCATGCTGTCGTGCGGCGTGATGTTGCACTCGTGCAGATCGGTCTCGGCCCCGCCGTCGCCGACGACCTTGGCGATCTGGCGGTAGTGCTCGTCGAGCACGATGCACGCGCCGTCGCCCTGGCCGTTGAGCCCGTGGCCGAGCCAGTAGGTCAGGACGGGCTTGCCCTGGTAGCGCTGCACGCGGACGTCGGTCGCGTAGGACTTCTTGGGGACCGGCATGAACCAGCGCACCGCCCCGCCGTCCTCGACGATCTCCGGACCGGTCTGCGAGCCCGCCGGGAGCTTGGCGCCGAAGACCGGCTTGGGCCCGAGGAAGATCAGGCCCGGCGACCGCCCGGCCTTCTTCGTCGCCACGATGACCTTCGGGGGCCGCAGGTCGCGGCGCGTGCTCAGGGCCCGCGGCGCCGTCTTGGCGACCGTGACCTCGACCGGCGCCTTGGCCCCCGCCTCGTCCTCGCCGTCCGCGCACGCGGCCAGGCCGAAGCCGCCCGCGAGCGCGCAGGTCAGCGCGGCGACGACGGGTGCGGGGCGGCGTACCGGGAGCGGCATCGGGGCGGTGGCCTCCAGGGGGTGGGGGAACAGGAGGCCCCCGCCGGGCGGCGGGGGCGCGCCGTCACGATAAAGGCCCGGGCAGCCGGAGGCCCCCAGCCGCGGCCTCGCGGTCGCGCGGCAGACGTCCGGTCAGGCCTCGACCGCGGCGCGCGGGACGGCGCGGGCGCGGCGCACCGCGCGGACGGCGAGGTCGGCCCCGATCCCGGCCCCCGCGCACAGCAGCGGCATGACGACGAGGTTGTGGCGCGCCTCGGAGACCAGGACGATGTTGACCGCCGTCACGTAGAGCGGGACGAGCGCGATCGCCCACAGCTCCCCCGACCGCCCGCGGCGCAGGGCCAGCGCCGCCGCGAGCCCGAGGATGCCCGCCAGGACCAGGAACAGGTGGTAGGCCTTGAAGGCCGGCAGCCGCACGTCATGGGTCCCGATCGTGTAGTCGAGCCACAGCCGCCCGACCTTGCGCACGGCCATGCCCGCGTACCCCACCGGGTCCCCGATCAGGTACTTGCGCAGGTTCTCCCTGGCCGCCGCGCTCAGCGCCGCGTCGCGGTTCGCGCTGGGATGCTCGGCCGCGACGCGGTCGATCACCCGCTGCTGCGGGATGCGCCAGTACGGCTGCCCGCGGTACTCCGGCAGCGCGCGGGCCACGCGCGGGGCATAGGCCTTCTTGAGGCCGAACATCGTCCCGTCGCCCGGCAGGTAGGTGCCGACGAACAGGTTCGACGAGCCGCCGCTGGAGACCGGGACGAACCGCCCGTTGAAGTGCGACACGTAGGCCGTCCACGGGCCCAGCAGCAGCAGGCTGCCGGCGAGCGCCCCGGCCAGGGCCCGCAGCCCCGTCCGCCGTCCCGCGCGCGACCAGGCCACGCCCCCCATCAGCAGGGCGAGGACGACGGGGATCAGCAGCAGGTCCGCCCGCACGAGCACGGCGGCCCCCAGCGCCGCGCCGGCGGCGAACGCGCTGCGGGCGCCCGGACGGCGCAGGGCGAGCACCACCGCGATGAGCGCGGCCGTCAGCACGAGCGTGCCCAGCGGCTCGGTGAGCAGGTCGCCGCTGGCGTTGATGAGCGGCGGGTAGATCGCCACCGCGCCCGCGGCGACGAGCCCCGCCAGCGGCCCGGCGACCAGCAGGACGAGGACGAAGAGCGCCGGTATCAGCAGCGTCCCGCACGCGGCCTGGACCGGATAGGCCGACGGGATGTCCCAGACGAGGCCGGTGTGGGCGGGGCTGACGAGCTGGGCCAGCGTGAACAGCGCCGGGGCGCCCGGCGCCCAGCGCGTGGGGTCCTTCATCTCGGGCGCGCGATAGGTCCCGTGGCGCGCGAGGTTGCGCGCCAGCCGGGCGTAGGCGCGCTCGTCGACGGACTGGTAGGGGTCCGGGCGCGACGCCGCGTAGCCGCGCAGGGCACCGCCGAGGACGGTGAGGGCGATCAGCACGCCGAGCACGGCGCGGTGGCTGGCCATCCAGGCTCGCAGACCCAGGATGATGACGCGGGGCGCGGCGGGTCGTCGCGGCGGGCGCCGCGGAGGTCCGCTCAGGCGCCGAGCAGCAGCTCGAGCAGCGCCTTCTGGGCATGACGGCGGTTCTCGGCCTGATCCCAGATGCGCTGGCGCTCGCCGTAGAGGACCGCGGCGCTGATCTCCTCGCCGGGATGGGCGGGCAGGCAGTGCAGCGCGATCGCCCCGGGCGCCGCCTCGGCCAGCAGCGCGTCGTCGATCCGGTAGGGCGCCAGCGCCGCCCGCCGGGCGTCGGCCGTGGCCTCGTCGCCCATGCTGACCCACACGTCGGTGTAGACGCAGTCGGCCCCCGCGACCGCCTCGTGCGGGTCGTCGGTGAGCTGCGCGCCCGCGACGGGCTCGAGCTGATAGCCGTCGGGCGCCGCCACGGCGACCTCGACGCCGGCTGTCGCGCCCAGGATGGCGAGCGACCGGGCGACGTTGTTGCCGTCCCCGACGTAGGCCAGGCGCAGCCCGTCCAGCGCGCCGAAGTGCTCGCGCAGCGTCATCAGGTCCGCCAGCGCCTGGCACGGGTGATGGCCGTCGGTGAGCATGTTCACCACGGGGATCGAGCCGACCGCGGCCAGCTCCTCGAGCACCGCGTCGGGGCCCGTGCGCACGCCGACGGCGCTCGCGTGCCGGGACAGGATGCGCGCCGTGTCGGCCACCGACTCGCCCCGGGAGAGCTGCATCTCCCCGGGCCGCAGGATCATCGGGTGGCCGCCCAGCTCGGCCACGCCGGCCTCGAAGGACAGCCGCGTGCGCGTCGACGGGCGCTCGAACATCAGCGCGACGGTCCGCCCGCGCAGCGCCGCGGAGCCC
>JAICJK010000563.1 GCA_025928415.1 Solirubrobacteraceae bacterium
CAGTTCATCGCGCTGAGCGAGCCGCGCTCGCAGCCGGCCGACGACGGTCGCCACTTCGGCCTGGTCGTCGACGGCAAGGAGCGGCTGCGCGCGGCCCTGCGGGAGGCCGGCGTGGACGTTCCCGCGGCCGGCTCGCTGCGCTTCCGCGACCCGTGGGGCAACAACATCGAGGTCGTCGACTACCGCGACGTGCAGTTCACCAAGGCGCCCGCGGTGCTGCGCGGCATGGGCCTCGAGGACCTGGACAAGAGCGACGAGGCGCGGGAGGAGCTGCGCGCCAAGGGGCTCGACGGCTGACGGCCCGCGGCCGGCCGGGGCGCCCGCGACGGTCTACCAGCGCAGCAGCGCCGCGATGCCCGCGGCCTCGGCCAGCGGCCCGGCCGCCGCGCCCTCCACCGGGGTCACGCGCGCGCCGGTCTCGAGCGCCCGCTCGACGAGCCGTTCCGTGAGCCGCGGCTCGGGCACGAGCGGGCTGTCGGCGGGCGCGGCCTCATCGCCGGCGTGCAGCCTGCCGTCCGTCCCGATCGCGCCCTGGTAGCGGATCTCCGGGTCGTAGACGAGGTGGGTGACGCGCCCCTCGTTGAGCGCGCCGGCCACCTCCGACAGGCCCAGCGCCCCGGCGCCCGGGCCGAGCGCCGCCTGCCGCGCGTCGTCCACGAGCCGGGCCTCGTACGCATCGTGCTGTGCGTGCATGCTCTCGGTGACGGTCGCGGACAGGCTCGCGTGGTCGAGCCCGGTCAGCACGCGGGGGTCGCGGATGAGCATCACGCCCGGCGGCCCGTTCAGGGCCGCGGCCATCGGCTCGGTCAGCCGGTCGCCGCCGCTGATGAGCATGCGCTCCCAGCCGTGCTCGCTCGCGAGCCGCGAGGCGGTGGCCCCGACGCGGTCGAGGAAGCGCAGCGCCTGATCGCGGTCCCGCGCCTGGCGCTGCTCGCGCTTGGGGGTCCCGCGGCGATCGACCGGGCTCGAACCGACCGGCCCCGAGCGCTCGTGCGGCGCCTCGATCACGTCCGGCTCGACGCGCTCGAGCGGGTGCAGCTCCCCGAGCCGCCATTCCAGAAGCCGGGCCTCGTCGTGGGAGACGAGCAGCACGCCGGCCGGGCGTCCCTCGTCGAGCAACTCGAGCAGCGGGTGGACGAACGCGCCCGCGTCGAGGACGACCCGGTTGACGAGCGGCATCTGGCTCGAGAAGCGGATGACCTGCCCGTCGCCCAGCGGCACGAACAGCGCCCGCCCGCGCCCGCGCTCCTGCGGGCTCGTGAGGCGCTCGATCTCCGGCGCGAGGCGCTCGACGCGGTCGCGCAGTGCCCGCGCCCGCTCCGGCGGTCCATCCGCGGCGATGTTGCGCTCGAGCTGCGCAAGCCGGTTCTTGAGGTCGATCGCCGCGCCCTGCAGGCCGGGGTCCGCCCTGCTGTCGGCATCCACGTAGATCGACAGCACGCCGGCGTCGGTCGTCGGCCGGGAAAGGTCCAGAAGGGCGTCCGGGGCGAACAGCTCATCCGTCGTCAGATCGGCCATCGGGTCCATGAGCTATGCCCCGAAGCGGGAAAACCAATCGCGCGCGTCCGTGGACGCCGGCGCGAAGCCTGCTACCGGCCGGCGGCGGCTGCGGCACGGTTGGCGGTCCGGCGCGCCGCGATCAGCGGCGGGTCGTACACGCCGGAGAACGGCGGGGCGTAGCCGAGGTCGAGCAGCTCGAGCTCGCCGGCGGCCGGCTCGCTCCAGATCGCGGTCGCGAGCACGTCGATGCGCTTCGCGGCCGCCCTCCACCCCGACGATCTGGCCGCCGAGCAGGCGCGCCGTCTCGGCGTGAGCGACGAGCTTGACCCAGATCGGGCCGGCACCGGGGTAGTAGGCCGCTCTCGTGCTGTCCTTGGTAGGTCAGCGTGCCTGCGGAGACGTCGACCTCGGTGACCTCACAGCGGGTGCGCACGTCGATGCCCGCCTGACGGAACTCGTCCGGGCTGCGCGCGATCAGGCGGTCGGGGCCGTCGACGACGTCGGCGAGCAGGTAGGGGATGCCGCACGCCGAGTAGGAGGTGTAGGGGCCGCGCTCG
>JAICJK010000190.1 GCA_025928415.1 Solirubrobacteraceae bacterium
AGCATCGCCTTGGCCTTGAGCTGCGCGTAGCCGGCGTCGAGCGGGCCGCCGGCGATCGCCTCCAGCCAGCGCTCGGGCTCGACGCCGAGGGCGCGCGCGAGCTGCACGGTCTCCGCGACGCCCTGCACGAGGACGAAGACCCAGTGGTTGGCGACCAGCTTGAGCCGCGTCGCGGCCCCGGGCTCGTCCCCCACCCGCAGGACCTTGGCCGCCGTCGGCGCGAAGACCTCCGCGAGGCGATCGAGCGCGCCGGACGGTCCCGCGGCCAGGACGACGAGCTTGCCCTCCTCGGCCGGCTGCCTGGTCCCGAGCACCGGCGCGTCGACGTAGACCAGGCCGTGCTCGCCGGCCAGGCCGGCCAGGCGCCCGGTGCCCTCGACGCCGACGGTGCCGGCCTGCCACCAGACCGTGCCCTCGCGCGCGCAGCGCAGCGCGTCGCCGACGGCGGACTCGGTCGCATCGGCGTCGAGCAGCATCGTGACGAGGACCTCGGCGCCGTCGATCGCCTCCGCCGGGTCGGCGGCCAGCCGGGCGCCGTGGCCGGCGAGCGGCTCGGCCTTCGCGCGCGTGCGGTTCCACGCCCGCACGCGGTGCCCGGCCTCGAGCAGGTGGCGCGCCATCGGCGCGCCCATCGTGCCGGTCCCGACGAACCCGATCTCCATGAGCTGGTCACTGCCCGCCGCGCGGCCGGTCCGAACCCGGGGCGCCGCCCGCGCCGGCGGCGCGATCGCCGGCCCTCTACGCCGGCCGGCGGCCGGCGAGCACCGCGAAGCGCCCGGCGCGGAAGGCGCAGCGGACGTCCGCGTAGCCGGCGTCGCGCAGCCACGCGAGCTGCGGCGCGACGGGAGCGCAGCGGTCGTGGGCCATGCGGGCCTGCGCCGCCGCCCACTCCGCGTCCGTGGCGCCGAGCGCGCGGCTGTCGCGCTCGTGGCGGGCGCGCAGGGCGGCGTCGTCGGCGGCGTCGTCCCCGGCCACCTGCTCGGCGTTGACCCATGCGCCGCCCGGGGCGAGGACGTCGAAGGCGCGGGCGCACAGGCCGGCCTTCGCCGCGTCGCAGAGGTGGTGGATCGCCAGGGCCGAGACGACGGCGCAGAACGGACCGGCGGGCAGGGGGCCGGTCAGGTCCTGGACGCGCGCCGCCTCGACCGCGTCGCCGAGCGCGGCCTGCGCCCGCTCGAGCATCGGCGCCGCGCCGTCCACGAGGACCAGCCGCACCTGCGGGTGGGCGGCGAGCAGCATCGAGCTCAGCAGGCCCGTGCCCGCGCCGAGGTCGAGGACGCGCTTCGGGGCCGGGCCGGCCGCGGCGACGGCGGCGCCGTAGAGGGCGTCGAAGCACGGGACGAGGCGGCGGCGCAGCGCGTCGTACTCGCCGGCATGGGCGGCGAAGGCCGCGGTCGTCGTGTTCGTCATCGCATACAAATGTACGCGATAGGCGGCGCGCCTGGCGAGCGCTGAAGCGCCTCACCACCCGGCGCGGGCCGGCCGCCACGGCCATCTGCCGCCACGCGCGCCGCGCGTAGACTCGGCCCATGCCCGACCGCGTCGTGCAGGAGTTCCCGCTCTTCCCGCTCGGCCTCGTGGCCCTGCCCCTCGAGTTCATCCCGCTGCACATCTTCGAGGAGCGCTTCAAGACGATGATCGACGAGTGCCTGGAGCGGGAGACCGAGTTCGGCATCGTCTGGGCGTCGGACGAGGGCACGCGGCAGACCGGCTGCGCGATGCGGATCACCCGGGTGCTCGAGCGCATGGAGGACGGGCGCCTGAACATCCTGACCCAGGGCACGCGTCCGTTCCGCGTCATCGAGGAGGTCGACCACCTCCCCTACCCGGCGGCCACCGTGGAGTTCCTGCACGACAAGGAGGAGGTCGCCGACCCCGGGACGGCGGAGTCCGCCCGCGAGGCCTACGCGGTCCTGGTCGAGCAGGCGACCGACAGCCCGCCGGAGCCCGACGAGCTGGCGGCGATGTCGGCCTACGCGATGGCGGCGACGGTGGACTTCGGGCTCGACGCCAAGCAGGGGCTGCTCGACCTGCGCTCCGAGAACGCGCGGCTGCGCCTCGTCGGCCGCCTGTTCCGGGCGGCGACCAAGCGCCTCGAGTTCATCGAGAAGGCGCAGGTGCGGGCGCGCTCGAACGGGAAGGTGCGCTTCGGGTGAGCGCCGCGGACCCCTCGGCCAGCTCAGCCGCGAAGGCCTCGACGACTCGCGCGTCGAACTGCGTTCCGGCGCCCCGGCGCAGCTCGGCGATCGCCGCGGCGGGCGTGCGCGTCGCGTCGTAGGGCCGCGACGACGTCATCGCGTCGAACGCGTCGCAGACGAAGACGATGCGCGCCTCGAGCGGGATCGCGTCGCCCGCCAGGCGGTCGGGGTAGCCCGCGCCGTCGATGCGCTCGTGGGCCGAGCGGACGATGCCCGCGACGGCGGAGAGCGCCGGGGCGGCGGAGAGGATGCGCTCGCCGATGGCCGTGTGCTCCCGGATGAGCGCCCATTCGGCGTCGTCGAGGGCGCCGGCCTTGGTCAGGATCGCGTCGGGGATCGCCACCTTGCCGACGTCGTGCAGCTCGGCGGCGCGGCGCAGCAGGCGCAGCGCGCTCCGGCTCAGCCCCAGGCGGCGCCCGACGGCCTCGGCGAGCGCGGCGACGCCGTCGACGTGGGCGCCGAGCGCGGGGTCGCGCTCGGTCAGGACCGCGCGCAGCACGTCGGCGCTCTGGCGGGCGGCCGACGTGCGGCCGCCGTCCTTGGCGACGTAGAGCCGCCGATCCGCGAGGCGCAGGGCGTCGGAGGGCTCGCGCGCCTCGGCCGGCAGCTCGGCCCAGCCGAACGAGGCGCCCACATGGAAGCCGTCCCCGCGAGAGTCGATCGCCGCGGCCACCGCCGCCCCCGCGGCCGTCGGCGCCTCGCCGGGCGCGAGGTCGATCAGCGCGCAGAACTCGTCGCCGCCCAGCCGGTAGGCGGTCCCGCGCGGCGCCACGGCGCCGTCCAGGTCCGTGCCGACGAGCCGCAGCAGCCGGTCCCCGGCCGGATGGCCGAAGGTGTCGTTGTAGCTCTTGAAGCCATCGAGATCGAGCATCAGCAGCAGCCTCGGGGTGCCGTCCGCCGCCGCGGCGTCGAGGTCGGCCATCAGGCGCCGGCGGTTCCACAGGCCGGTCAGCTCGTCGGTGGCGGCGTCGAGGCGGCTCTCGCGCAGCAGCCGCTGGTGGTCTGCGTGCACGGCGGTCAGGCGCCCGATCACGACGGCCAGCGCCGCCGCGGCGAACACGAGCGTCATCGCGGCCGGGCGGGTGAGCGCCTGGTGGAGGACGACGCCCAGTGCGACCGCGGCGAAGACGACGGGCGCCAGCACCGCGCCGCGCGCCGCGGCGTGCCGGTCCGCCACGGGCCGCGCCGGCGCCCAGGCCGCGAGGCCGAAGATCAGCGCCGCGGCGAGCCACCCGACGTCGGGGATCCCGCCGTCGGCATAGGTGCCCGCGGCGGTGCCGACGAGGTAGGCGCAGTCGGAGGCCACGAAGGCGAGGGTCCCGGTGACGAGCAGCAGCCAGCGGCGGTCCAGGTGCCAGCCTGCGACGGCGGTGGTGGCGACGAGCGCCGCGACGACGACGAGGTCCCCGACCGGATAGGCCGCGTTGGTGAGCAGCGCGGGCAGCGGCTCCCCGGCGACCTGGCGCACGAGCGGCGCGACCAGCGCGGCCGACATCACCGCGGCGACCGCGAGCGCTCCCGCGGCCCCGTCGAGCCACATCCCCGAGCGCAGCCCGTGGACGCGCCCGCGGGTCAGCAGCACCGCGGCCACGACCATCGGCGGGTAGAAGCCCAGCCACAGCGGGTCGCACCACGACGGCACCGGCATCTCGGCGCTGCTCCCGTAGATGACCGTGCTCAGCACGTCGCCCACCGTGCTGGCGGACACGCCGACGGCGATCAGGATCCAGGCGGCGCGCTGCTCGCGCACCGCGGCGGCGCGCACGACGATGGCCAGCGTGCCGAGGATGTCGACGACGTCGTAGAGCGGCGTGCTCGGCACCCACGGCAGCGCGCCGGGCGCCACCGCGCGCGCCGTGAAGACGGCGAGCAGCAGCGCACCCAGGGCAAGCAGGGCATGCGAGGTCCGTCGGGCGGCAGGACGCGACATCGCCACCGTGGTCGGCAGCCGCCCCGCCCGGTGAAGGCGTGGCGTCGGCGCGCGAACCCGGGGGTGGCGTCAGCTCGGCCGGCGGACCGGCGCGGGCTGCCCGGCCGGCGCCACCGCCGGGCCCACCGCCGGCTGCGCGCGCCGGCGCCAGGGCGGCCGCCCCTCCGCGCCCAGGTAGGAGCCGGCGAGGATCAGCGCCAGCCCGGCGACCGTCCCCGCGGTGATCGACTCGCCGAGCACGGCGACGCCGTAGCCCACGGAGAAGCCGGGCGCCAGGTAGGCCACGAGCGACGCGCGCCCGGGGCCGACCTCGGCGATCAGCGTGTAGAAGATCAGGAAGGCGAGGCCGGTCCCGAGCGCGCCGAGCGCGAGCAGCGACGCGACGCTGTCCAGCCCGGCCGAGCGCGGCGGCGTCAGGATCGCCAGCGGCAGCGTCAGCAGCGCGCTGGTCGCCATCGTGGCCGCCGCGATCCCGGCGGGCTGCGAGCCGGTCATGCGCCGCTTGAGCTCCAGCCCGCCGAGGCCGTAGCAGAGGCCGGCGACCAGGACCATGAGGCCGGCGATCAGCGCAGCCGCATCGCCGCTGAGGTCCACGCCGAACAGCAGCGCGACGCCGACGATGCCCACCGCCACGCCGACGAGGGCCCAGCCGCGGGCGCGCTCGTCCTCGTCGACGAGCGGCGCGATCAACGCCGTGAAGATCGGCGCGCTGGCCACGAGGATGCCCGCCAGCGCGCTCGGGAGGTCGTGCTCGCCGACCGTGATCAGCAGGAACGGCACGACGATCTGCAGCAGCGCCAGGACCAGGATGTCCCAGCCGTGGCCGCGCAGGCCGCGCAGGGCGTCGCGGCGCAGCGCGACCGGGAGCAGGACGACCGCCGCCAGGGCGGTGCGCCCGCAGACGATGAAGCCGGCGGAGAAGTCGCGCAGGCCGACCTTGATGAACATGTACGAGGCGCCCCACGTCGCCGCGAGCAGGGCCATCAGGATCCACGACCGCCGGGTCATCGGCCCGGCAGCATGGCAGCGCCGCGCGCCGGTGGCCGTCAGCGCGGGCGCCCGCACACGCCGCGCGCGATGTCCCGCGTGAGCTTGGCGAGGGCGAAGAAGGCGTGCGGCTGGCGCGGTGAGTTGTCGCTGAAGGCCACGGTCCCGTCCTCGGTGCGCACGCGGTAGGACAGGATCGAGCCGGGGCGGGCGGGCAGGTGCAGGTTCCGGTCGGCCGGGCCGCGCTCGTCCTTCTTGCCCTGCAGGCCCTCGAGGATCGCGCGCGCGTCGATGAGCTGCGCGCTGGAGATGTCGCGCAGCTTGCCGCCGTCGCAGCTCACCTGCCCGCCGTCGGTCACCCGCAGGTTCAGCTTCGCGCCCGGGATGCTGCCGGTGCGCTGCACGACGAACAGGTCGGCCGAGGGGGTGCCGCAGCCGGCGACGGCCAGCGCCGCGAGCAATGCGAGCGCGGCGGGCCACGACCGGGCGGCGGGCCACGACCGGGCGGCGGGCGGCCCCGCGCGGCCGGGGGTCACGCGGCCACCGCCG
>JAICJK010000359.1 GCA_025928415.1 Solirubrobacteraceae bacterium
ACGTCTCGCCCTACATGGTCACCGACCAGGACCGCATGGAGGCGACCCTCGAGGATCCGTACATCCTCATCGCCAACCAGAAGATCGGCTCCGTCCGCGACGTGCTGCCGGTGCTCGAGCAGGTCATCCAGGGCGGCAAGCCGATCCTGATCATCGCCGAGGACGTCGAGGGCGAGGCCCTGGCGACCCTGGTGGTCAACAAGCTGCGCGGCACGTTCACGGGCGTCGCCGTCAAGGCTCCGGGCTTCGGCGACCGCCGCAAGCGCATGCTCGAGGACATCGCCATCCTGACCGGCGGCGAGGTCATCACCGAGGAGATGGGCCTGAAGCTGGAGAACACCCAGCTCTCCCAGCTCGGGCGCGCGCGCCGCGTCGTCATCGGCAAGGACACGACGACCATCGTGGACGGCGCCGGCGACGCGAACGCGATCAAGGGGCGCATCAACCAGATCAAGACCGAGATCGAGAACACCGACTCGGACTTCGACCGGGAGAAGCTCCAGGAGCGCCTGGCCAAGCTGTCCGGCGGCGTCGCCGTCGTGAAGGTCGGCGCGGCCACCGAGACGGAGATGAAGGAGAAGAAGCACCGCGTCGAGGACGCGCTGCAGGCGACCCGCGCGGCCCTCGAGGAGGGCATCGTGCCGGGCGGCGGCGTCACGCTGCTGCGCGCCGCCGACGGCATCACCGACGACGGGTTCGACGGCGACGAGGCGACGGGCGCGAAGATCATCCTCCGCGCGCTGGAGGAGCCCCTGCGGCAGATCGCCGACAACGCCGGGCTCGAGGGCTCGGTCGTCGTCAACGACGTCCGCAAGGCCAAGAAGGGCCACGGCCTGAACGCCGCGACCGGCGAGATCGTCGATCTCGTGGCCGCCGGCGTGATCGACCCGGCCATGGTCACCCGCTCGGCGCTGCAGAACGCGGCGTCGATCGCCAAGAACATCCTCACCACCGAGGCCATCGTGGCCGAGGTGCCGGAGAAGGACGGCGGCGGCGCGGGCGGCGGCATGCCCGACATGAGCGGGATGATGTAGACAGCGCCACCGAGCGCAGTGAGCTGGTGGGCGAGGGGCCCGGCGGAAGCGCCGGGCCCCTCGTCGTTCGCGGGTACGATGGGGCGATGAACAGCCGGACGCGCGCACCGTCCGCCATGCCGCCGGGCCCGCCGCTGCCGAAGGCTGTCCAGACCCCGCTGCAGTGGCTCGCGCGCCCGTGGTGGATGGCCGCCGTGCGCCGCCGCTACGGCAACGTCTTCACGCTGCGCGACCAGATCTCCGACACCGGGGACCTCGTCGTGCTCGCCGACCCGGCGGACGTCAAGACGGTCTTCACCGGCTCGCCGGAGGTCTTCCACGCCGGCGAGGGCAACGCGGTCCTCGGCCCGCTCGTCGGCCCGCACTCGGTGCTGCTGCTCGACGAGGAGGAGCACCTGCGCGAGCGCAAGCTCCAGCTCCCCGCCTTCCACGGCGAGCGCATCGCGCAGTCGATCGACCTGATGCGCGAGGCCACCGAGCGCGAGGTCGGCACCTGGCCGCTGGGCACGCCGTTCCGCCTGCTGTCCCGCACGCAGGCGCTGACCCTCGACATCATCGTCCGCGTGGTGCTGGGCGTGGACGACGCGCGCCGCGCCGATCCGCTCAAGCACGCGCTGCGCACGGTGCTCGAGATCCGCACGCCGCACCTGCTGATGTGGCTGCACCCGGGCCTCGCGCGGATCGGGCCGTGGAAGCGCCTGCGCCAGGACATCGCGCGAGCGGATGCGCTGCTCTACGCGGAGATCGCCCACCGCCGGGCCGAGGGCGGGCTCGAGGACCGCCCGGACGTGCTCTCGATGCTCCTGCTGGCGCACGCCGCCGCGGGCGACGACGTCGACGACGCCTGGGTCCGCGACGAGCTCATGACGCTGCTCGTCGCCGGCCACGAGACGACCGCGACGGGCTTGGCCTGGGCCTTCGAGCGGCTGCTGCGCCACCCGCAGGCGCTGGAGCGGGTGCGCGCCGGACTCGGCGACCCGCGCGACCCGTACGTCGACGCGGTCGTCAAGGAGACGCTGCGCGTGCGGCCGGTGATCTACAACGTGGCCCGCGTGCTGGCGCAGCCCGCGACCGTCGCGGGCTACGACCTGCCCGCGGGCACCGTAGTCCTGCCCTCGATCGGCCTGCTGCACAGCGACGACGCGCACTTCCCGCAGGCGGCCGCGTTCCGCCCGGAGCGCTGGCTCGACGGCAGCCCCGAGCCGTACACGTGGATCCCGTTCGGCGGGGGCGTGCGCCGCTGCCTGGGCGCGACCTTCGCGCTCACCGAGATGGCCGTGGTCATCCGGACCGTCCTGCAGCAGGTCGACCTGCGCGCCGCCGACCCGGCCGCCGAGCGCACCAAGGTGCACCACATCACGCTGATCCCGGCCAAGGGCGCGAGCGTCGTGGTCGAGCGCCGCCGCCGGCCCACCGGGCCGGGCGCGCGGCGCGCCGGCGCGCCGGCGCCCGCGCTGGCGACCTGACCTGGCCCGCGCAGGCCGCTCGCTCGAGATCGGCGATCACCGGCTCGCAGCGGTGAGGCCTGCCGTGGACGTCGCCGACGATCGCGCCGTCAGAGGCTCGCGCCGATCAGCGAGAGGCGGCGGTGCAAGGCGCTCAGCGCGTACTCGGCCAAGGCGCCCTCCTCGATGCCGAGCAGGTCCAGCGCGCCGTCCCCGGGTGGCTGCAACGTGCCGGCCATCGCGGGCAGCAACTGGTGCAGGCGCGTGCGCACCACGGCCTCCATCCCCGGATCCTCGGCGATGGCGCGGCGCAGGAACTCGGTGCCGTAGGCGACGTGGCGCTGCTCGTCGGCAGCGATGCGGCCGTAGCCGTCGGCGAACCCCGGCAGGAGCCCGGCGCGCTCGAGGAACCCGAGCAGGAAGTGGGAGGTCGTCATGCCGAGCGTGCCTTCGAGGGCCATGTGGTAGATCGTCACGAAGTCCACCTTGGCCTCGCGGCTGCGGGGGTCGGCGATGAGCCGTTCGTGCGCGCCGACCAGGGCCTCGTCGAAGATGACCCGGAACGGCTCGGCGAGATGCTCACGAGCGCGCTCGACGTGGGCGGCGATCGTGTCCGGGTCGGCGACGACGACGTTCTGGAAGCGCGCGTAGAACTGCATGTGGCGGACCTCGTCGACGAGCTGCGTGGAGAGGTAGCTGCCCTCCTCCTCGTCGTCCTGGGCGTAGACGAGCCCGCAGAACTGCGTGGAGATGCGCTCCTCCGCGGCGATCAGCGCCGAGAGGACGAAGGTCATGAGCGTGCGCTCCGTGTCGCCGAGAGCGAGCCAGTGCTCGCGATCGGCCGTCAGGTCGATGTCCTGGGAGGCCCAGTGCTCGTGCTCCCACTGGAGGTAGAGCTCCTGGGGGCTGCGGAGAGGCTGCGTGACGGGCATGGCGCCGACACTACATCAATGGCCTCTGATGACAGCAAGAGGATGTGATGTCAGTCGTTCTCGCACGTATCATCGACGCATGGCCAGAGATTCCGTGATCGCCCGAGCGCGCCAGATGGCGCCGCTTCTGAAGGCACTGGCCGACGAGCGCCGGCTCACGCTGGTCCTGCTGCTGGCGCAGGAGGACCACACCGTCAAGGAGCTGCAGGACGCGACCGGCATGGGGCAGACCCTCGTCAGCCACCACCTCAAGCTCCTGCGCGACCACGGCCTCGTGACCGTCACCGCG
>JAICJK010000472.1 GCA_025928415.1 Solirubrobacteraceae bacterium
CGGGCGTGCGAGGCCGGTCTCCGGGCGTGGCTCACGCGAGCGTGACCACCGCGCCGCCGGTCCGACCCGTCGAGGCCCGCCGGGGGCAGGCGGCCGGGCGCCGCTGGTCGCGGACGCCCTGGTGGGGGCGCGCGCTCCTGATCTTCGCGGCGTCCCGCGTCGTCACGACGCTCCTCCTCCTCTGGGTCGGGACGCAGGGCACCAGCGCGTCGCGGGCCGGCGCGCATCCCGACCTGATCACGCTCTCCACGGCGTGGGACGGTCAGTGGTACTGGTACGTGGCCGTGCACGGCTACCCGTCGGTGCTGCCGCTGACCCCCTCCGGCGCCGTCGACACGAACCAGTGGGCGTTCCTGCCGCTCTACCCCTACCTCGTGAAGGCGCTGTCCCTCGGGGTGACCGCGGCGTGGCCCCCCGTGGCGGTGCTCGTCTCGCTCGCCGCCGGCTTCGTGGCCGCGGTGCTGCTGGCGCTGCTCCTGCGCCCCCGGATCGGCGACGGGCGGGCGGACTTCGCCGTCGCGATCTTCGCCTTCTCGCCGGTCGCCTTCGTGCTGCAGACGGCCTACGCGGAGTCCCTCGGCCTCGCCCTGCTGCTCGGGGGCCTGTGCCTCGTCGAACGGCGCCGCTACGGGTGGGCCGTCCCCGTGGTGGTGGCGCTCGCCTTCACGCGCCCCGAGGCCCTCCCCTTCGCGCTGGCGGTCGGGCTGCACCTGCTGCTCCGCATCCGTGCTGCCCGCGCCGGGCGGGACGTGCTGCCGCGGCGCGAGCTCGTCGGCGGCCTCGTGCTCACCGGGGTGTCCCTCGTCGCCGGCTTCGCCTGGACGGGGATCGCGGCGGCGGCCACCGGCGTGCCCGACGCCTACGTGCGGACGGAGGCCGCGTGGCGCGCCCTGTGGATGGGCGACAGGCCCTTCCGGATCGTCACCCCGTGGTTCTTCGCCGCCCACTTCTGGGCGGCGCTCGTCGTCGGCGCCCCCGCGGCGGACGCCGTAGGCGCCGTGCTGCTCGTGCTCGTGCTCGGCGGGTTCGCGGTGCTGCTGTGCACCCCCGCCGCGCGGCGGCTCGGGGGGCTGAACCGGTTGTGGGCCGCCTCCTACGCCCTCTACCTGCTCGGGGTCTTCTTCCCGCAGTCGAGCCTGTTCCGGCTCCTCATGCCGATGGCGCCCCTCGCCGGCGCCCTCGTCCCACGGGGACGGCCGGCCCGCGCGGCCCTGCTCGTCGCCTGCGTCGCGCTGCAGGCGCTGTGGCTCTGGTGCACCTACGGGCCCTTCCAGGCCTACTGGAGTGTGCCCTGATCAGGCCCTCGGGGATCCGGCATTTGGGTGTGGCGGCCGCCGTAGGGGATAATGGGAACCGTTCTTCACGAAGGAAGAGGGGACGCGCATGGCGGCGATGAAACCGCGCACGGGTGACGGTCCGATGGAGGCGGTCAAGGAGGGGCGCCTCATCATCGTGCGTGTGCCGCTCGAGGGTGGAGGGCGCCTCGTGGTGTCGGTGAACGACGCCGAGGCGAAGGAGCTCAGGGACGCGCTCTCGAACGCCATCGGCTGACGAGGCGGGCCGCGCCTCTCGCGCGCCGCGTCAGCGGCGCACGAGCTGGAGCAGGCCGTCCCCGACGGGCAGCACCGCTGCCAGCACCTCCGACCGGTCCCTCACCGCTTTCAGCAGCTCGCGGTAGGCGACGGTCGGGCGGTCCCGCTTCGCCGGGTTCGCCACCTTGCCGCCCTGCAGCACCCGGGCGACGAGCACGATCCCGCCGACCCGGGCGAGCCGCAAGGCCGCGTCGACGTGCGCGGGCAGGTTCTCCCAGTCGGCGTCGACGAGCACCAGGTCGTAGGAGTCGTCGTTCATCCGCGGCAGCACCTCGCGGGCGTCGCCCGTGATGAAGCGCACCTGCTTCGGGTACCCGGCGGCGGCGAACACGCCGCGCGCGACCTGGTGGTGGTCGAGGTCGACGTCGATGGTGGTGAGCTGCGCTTTCGGCGCGCCGCGCAGCAGCCAGAGCCCGGACACGCCCACGCCGGTGCCGATCTCGACGATCGTCGCGGCCGGCCGCCCGGCGGCGGCGACGGCGAGCGCGGCCCCGACGGCCGGCGAGACGGCGTCGATCCCGAACTGCGCGGACGACTCGCGGGCACCGAGGATCGCGTCGTCCTCGGCCGCGAACGCGTCGGCGAACACGGCGCCGGTGGTGCTGTCGGGCATCGCGCAAAGCCTATCGGCGGCATGGATCCGGGCGGGGGAGCAGCGGAGGGAGGGATCGGCGCTTACGCTTCCTCCATGGGTTTCGGGTTCGAGAAGCTGCTCGTGATCGGGGTGATCGCGCTCTTCCTCATCGGGCCCGAGAAGCTGCCCGACTACGCCACCCGTCTCGCCCGCTTCGTCCGCACCGCTCGCCGCATGATCGACGACGCCAAGGACCGGGTGAAGGAGGAGATGGGGGCCGACTTCGACGAGGAGGAGTGGCGCCGCCTCGACCCCCGCCAGTACGACCCGCGCCGCATCATCCGGGACGCGCTGCTCGAGCCGCTCGACGAGGACGACGCCACCGACCCCGAGCCCGAGCCGGAGCCCGTGGAGCGGGCGCCCGAGCCGCGGCGCGTACGCGGGCAGGCCGCCGTCTTCGACTCCGAAGCGACCTGAGCCCGGTCCTACGGGCTGAAGGGCAGGGACCGGCCGGCGTCGGCGGGCGGGCTCGAGCCGCCGGGGGCCGCGAAGGCGGCGGGCGCGGGGGGGGGGGGGGCGGGCCGGGGGCGGCGACGCGGCCCCCCGCCCGGCCGGCCCGC
>JAICJK010000219.1 GCA_025928415.1 Solirubrobacteraceae bacterium
CGGCGGGCGGGGTGGCGCCGGCGGGCGGGGCGGCGCCGGCGCCCTCAGCCCGGCCCCAGCAGGCCCGGCAGGACCTCCGCCGCGACGACCCGGTCGACCGCCGCGCGGCGATAGGGCGCGAGCAGCTCGCTCGCGCCCGCCGCGTAGCCGGGGACGGGGTCGTCGAGCGCGGCGCGCAGGGCGCCCGCCAGGTCGTCGCCGACCAGGCGCGGATCGAGCGCCCGTGCGAGCGGCAGCGCCGCGTAGGGGCCGGGCGCCGCGGTGGTGACCAGGAGGCAGCCGTCGGCCAGCGCCTCGAGCTGCGTGACGCCGTAGTCCTCGCGCCGCGGGGCGGTGACGTAGACGCGGGCGCGCCGCAGCAGCGCCCGGAACTCGGCCGCGGGCAGGACCCCGGCGTTGCGCACGCCGGGGGTCGCGGGGACGTGCGGGGTGCCGGCCACGACGAGCTCCTCGCCCGGGCGCGCCGCCGCGCGCCACGCGGCGAGGACGCGGTCCAGGCCCTTCTTGTGCGGGTTGGCCGCGTAGGTGACGGCCGCGAGGTCGCGCTCCAGCCCCGTCGCGGCGGCCGCCGACGGCTCGACCGGGATCGGGACCACCACGGCGCGGGCGTGGCGGGCGGGCCCCTCGTCCAGCGTGCCCTGCGCCTGGGGCAGCAGCAGCGGCGCCTCGCGCAGCCGCCGGCGCTCGAGCGGCCGCTGCCAGACGCCGTGGCGCCCGGGCCGGTTGGCGGCCGCCGGAGCGTCGTAGCGGATCGCACCCGGGCGCGGCCACAGCAGCGCCGCGGTGACCGTCGAGTAGATCACCGCGCCGGGCGCGTGCTCGGCGATCCCGCGGCGGGCCGCCGCCCGGGCGGCGCGGGCCCAGAACAGGTCGGTGAGCGCCAGCGTGCGCACGTCGCGCTGCGGGGCCGCCACCGCCTCGGCCACGGTGGCGCCGGCGCGGCGCAGCGCGCCCGCGAGCTCGGCCTCGGCGGCGCGCAGGCCGGCGGTGGAGCCGAGGGAGACGAGCAGCAGGTCGACGGGCATGCCGGGCCGCCTACGCGGGCGGCGGGGCGCCGTCGAGCGTCGGCACCTCGCGGCGCAGGCCCGGTACCCGGACGAGCTGGATGCGCTGGACGGGCGAGGTCCGCTCGACGTAGAAGGTCACGCCGTCGCGCTCCTCGATCGCCGTGACCGCGCGGTCCTGGTGGCGCCAGGCCAGCGCCCAGATGATCGTGAACCCGGCGGCGATGCCGGGCACCTGCGGTGCGAGGACCGCGAGCCCGCCGGCGAGGATCGTGCAGAGGATGAGCGGCCACAGGCGGTTGAGCACGACCGCCCCGGGGCGGTGGTCGGGCATCATCGTCGCGGCCTTGGACTGCGCGAGGGCGCGCGCGATCGGCGGCGTGACCTGCGCCCGGCGCCCGACCGCGGCGCCGACGACGCCGGCCGCCACCCACCAGGCCGCGATGATCATCACCAACCGGTCGTCCGAGGTCCGGGACGCGCCGGCCACGCACACGACCGCCAGCGTGGTCGCCGCCCCGGCGCTGAGCAGGACCGTGGTCTTGAGCAGGTCGACGAAGCGCACGCAGGCGGCAGCCTAGTGGCGCGAGTCGTGAGTTCGGTCGAGAAGAGGACCCACCCGCCCGTGCATGGCCGTGCGATGGTCTTCGGCGGCGGCCTGCCTCGTACTGGCGTACTCGGCTGGCCGCCGCCGGAGGCCAGGCGCGGTCAGGCGCCCGGAGACTGCCAGCGAACTTCAGACTCGGGACACTGGTGGCGCGAGGGCGCGCTACCGGCGCACGAGCGCCTCGAGCAGCCGGCGGACGCCGGCCGGCCCTTCGACCAGCACGTCGGCTTGGGCCTCCAGCTCGGCGGGCGTCTCCTCCGAGCGCACGCCGACGCAGACCGCGGCCTGCAGCACGCCGTCGCTCACCAGCTCGCGCAGCCCGCGGAAGGCGTCGAGATCGGTCGCGTCGTCCCCGGCGTAGAGGCCGACCGCCATGCCGGCGTCGCGCAGCAGGCGGGTGATCCCGCGGCCCTTGTCCATCGCCACGGGCGGGCGCACCTCGAGCACCTTGCGGCCCCAGTGGACGGCGAAGCCCTCGTCCTGCGCGCGGGCGGCCAGGGCGCGGACGGCGACCTCGGCGGCCTCCTCGTCCGGCGCGCCGCGCCAGTGGAAGGCCGCGATGACGTCCTTGTCCTCGCCCCGGACGCGCAACCGCCGCAGCTCGTCGGACTCCGCGAAGCGCTCGTGCGCGAAGGCGCGGACCCGCGGCGCCCACGGGGCCACGGCCTCGTCGACCTCGACCCCGGTGGCGCCGCCGCGGAGCACCTCGGTCCCGTGGTTGCCGACGTAAGTGATCGACCCGAGCGAGACGATCCGCCGGGCCGTCGCCGCCCGGCGGCCGCTCACGCAGGCCACGAAGCCGTAGGCCTTGGCGACGGCGATCAGCTGCGTGCGCGTCGGCTCCGGGACGTGGGCGTCGTCGGCGTGGCGGACGATCGGCGCCAGGGTGCCGTCGACGTCGAGGAGCACCGCCGCCCGGGACGGGTCGGCGCGCAGCGGCGCCAGCGCGTCGTCGAGCGAGTGGGTGGCGACGGACACCGCTCCTAGTATGGCGAGCATGGCCCGCCGCCGATCCCTGCAGCTCGCGGCGATCGGGACCGCGGCCGGGCTCTTCAGCGGCCTGTTCGGCGTGGGCGGCGGGACGATCATCGTGCCCGCGCTGATCCTGCTGCTCGGCTACGGCGCGCGGGAGGCGACCGGGACGTCGCTGGCCGCCATCGTGCTCATCGCCGCGGTGGCCACGCTGACCCACGGCGCCTACGGGAACGTCCACGTCGGCGACGGGCTGCTGATCGGCGTCCCGGCGGTCGCCGGGGTGCTCGGGGGGACGTGGCTGCAGCAGCGGATCGCGCCGCGCGCGGTCTCGCTGCTGTTCTCCGCCGTGCTCGTCGCCAGCGCCGTCGACCTGCTCGCGCGCTGATGCTCGCCGCGGTCCTCATCGGCGTCGCCGCGGGCCTGCTGGCCGGGATGCTCGGCATCGGCGGCGGCGCGCTGTTCGTGCCGGCGCTCGTGATCGTCCTCGGGCTGTCGCAGGTCGACGGGGAGGCGACGTCGCTGCTGGCGATCATCCCCGTCGCGCTCGTGGGCGCCTGGCGCCAGCGCCGCTACGGCAACCTGCGGCTGGGCGACGCGGCGCTGGTCGGGACGCTGGCGGTGCCCGGCACGATCGGCGGCGTCGCGTTGGTCAACGCCCTGCCGGAGCGGGCCGTCGAGATCGCCTTCGCGCTGCTGCAGCTCTTCATCGCCGCGCAGCTGGCCCGGCGGGCGATGGCCGCGGAGCGCACGTGAGCGCGCCCGGGGCCCGGACCGCGGGCGCGGAGCTCGTGCTCGGCGTGGACGTCGGGACGACGAGCGCCAAGGCCGGAGCCTTCGACCGCCACGGCACCGAGCACGCCGCCGCCGAGCGCCCCTACGCGCTGCGCGAGCCCCGTCCCGGCTGGGCCGTCCAGGACCCGGAGGAGGTGGTCCGCGCCGCGATCGCCGCGCTGGCCGGCGCCGTCCGGGCCGTGCGCGAGCGCGGCGGCCGGGTCGCCGCGGTCGCCTTCAGCTCCGCGATGCACAGCCTCGTGGCGCTCGACGCGCGCGACCGCCCCCTGACGGAGCTGCTGACGTGGGCCGACACCCGCGCGTTCGCCCAGGCCGAGCGCCTGCGGGCCGAGCACCCGGGCCTCCACGCGCGCACGGGCACGCCGCCGCACCCGATGGCGCCGGTGGCCAAGCTCGCGTGGTTCGGCGAGCACGACCCTTCCACGCTGCGCGACGCCCGCCGCTGGGTGGGGATCAAGGAGCTGCTGCTCGCCCGCCTGACCGGGGCCTGGGCGGTGGACCACTCGGTCGCCTCGGGCACGGGGCTCATGCGCCTGGCCGACCTGGACTGGGACGAGGAGGCGCTGCAGTTCGCGGGGGTGCGCCCGGAGCAGCTCTCCGCGCTCGTCGCGGCCACCGCGCAGCCGGGCGAGCTGACCGCGGGCGCCGCCGGGGAGCTCGGGCTGCCCGCCGCGACGCCGGTGGTCGTGGGCGCGGGCGACGGGCCGCTGGCCAACCTCGGCGTCGGCGCGGTGCGCCCCGGCGTGGCGGCGTGCTCGATCGGCACCAGCGGTGCCCTGCGGCTGATGGTCGAGCGCCCGGTGGTCGACCCCGCCGGGCGCCTGTTCTGCTACGCGCTGACCCCCGGGCGCTGGGTCGTCGGAGGCGCGATCAACAACGGCGGCGTCGTGTTGCAGTGGGCGGGCGAGGCGCTGGCGCCGGACCTCGGCGCGCACGCGGAGCCCGAGCTGCTGGCGCTGGCCGCGCGGGTCCCGCCGGGCAGCGACGGCCTGGTGATGCTGCCCTACCTGCTGTCCGAGCGGGCGCCGCACTGGAGCGCGCTGCCCCACGGCGCCTACGTGGGGCTCACGCGCGCGCATCGCCGCGAGCACCTCGTCCGCGCCGCGCTGGAGGGCGTCTGCCAGCAGCTCGCGCTGGTCCTCGCCTCGCTGCGCGACGCCGGCAACGAGGTCCGCGAGATCCGCGCCACCGGCGGCTTCGCCCGGTCGGAGCTGTGGAAGCAGATGCTCGCCGACGCGCTGGGCATGGACCTCGCCTTCCCGGCCGGCCACGAGGGCTCGGCCTTCGGCGCCGCGCTGCTGGCCATGGAGGCGCTGGGGATGGTCGACTCGATCGACCACGCCGCCGGCCTGGTCGCCACCGGCGAGGTGGTCCGCCCCGAGCCGGCCGCGGCCGGGACCTACGCCGGGCTGCTGCCCGTGGTCGCCGGGCTCTACGACGCGCTGGAGCCGAGCTTCCGGCTCCTGCGCGAGCGCGGCGCCGGGGACGCGCGCGGCTCGCTCTGAGGCTACGGCGCCAGGCCGTGCTCGAGCGCCCCCTTGACCGCCGCGTCGACGGCGTTGAGGCGATGCAGGGCCAGCGCCTCGGGGGACGCGAAGCGCCGCCCCGGCGCCGCGTCGGGCCCGTGGTGGGTCAGCACGCAGTGCGCCAGCGCCAGGTGGCGCGCCTCGTCGAGCGCGGGCACCCGCGCCGCGCGCGCCGCCAGCAGGCGGAG
>JAICJK010000416.1 GCA_025928415.1 Solirubrobacteraceae bacterium
GACCTGTGAACGGCTCGTCGTCGTCGGGGGCACGGCGAGGACAGTGCCGGGGCGGCGGGCTCGGGGCGAGGGAGGTGGCGCTAGTCATGCGGGTGTGGTTCCCCGCACGGCTACCGGGGCGCCCTGTCGCAGTTCGTCGCCTGCGGTCGCGGAGGCGGCGCCGGTGCCGCGGCGATCCGCGGGCGGTCCTCAGCGCCGTGTCGGAAGGCGCGGCTGGGGGGCGTGGCCGCCCCGGCCTCGGCGGCGCGGCGGGCCGCGCCGGGAGTGCGCCGAGGAGGGGAGCAGGGCGCCGAGGCCGAGCAGGCCGAAGACGCGGTCCACGGCCGCGGACGAGCGCACGACGGCGACCTCGCCGCCGTGGCGGCCCGCCTCGTCGAGCAGGTCCAGCACCACGTGCACGCCGGCGGAGTCCATGAACGTGACGTCGCGCAGGTCGAGTGCGAAGTTGCGCCAGCCGCTGTCGCGCAGCTCGCGCAGCGCATCGCGCAGGACGACGCTCGTGGCGACGTCGAGCTCGCCGCCGGCGGCGACGACCACCCGGTCGCGATCGGGTAGCACGCCGATGGCGAGGGAGGATGAGGACGAGGACATGTGGAGGACTGCCTCCAAGGGGTCGGTGCCGGGAGCGAGGTCGGCGACCGCGGCGGAGCCCTGCGTCGAGCACCCGCGTCCGTCGTCTGTCTCCGAGTGCACGGTTGTCCACCTGCACCCGCAGCCCTACCGTAGCCGTGACGCAAGCCGCGCGCACGCCTCACGTCCGCACGCCGACGCGCTTCGATCTGTGGCCGAAGGGACCGACGGCCGGGCTACAGGAAGATGGTCTGGCGCTGACAACCCGGGCGGCACGTGGTTTGCCCGCGGGGTGCCGGGGCACGCCACGAGACGTGGCCTTCGAACCCGAGCGCTGGGCGGTGCAGGCGGAGCCTTCGCAGGTCTCGGTCGCGCGACGGCGCGTGGGAGCGCTCGCGCGGCGCGCCGGGATGGTCGAGCCGGCCGCCCGCGACGTCGAGCTCGGCGTCTCCGAGGCCGTGACCAACGCGGTCCTGCATGCCTATACCGGACGGCCACGGGCCGGCACGATCGAGCTCGCGGTGCAGGTCGACGTCGACGGGAACGCGCTCGTGGTCGAGGTCACCGACGACGGCTCGGGGCTGCGGCCCCGCGACGACAGCCCGGGCGCCGGGTTCGGCCTCGGGCTCATCCGCAGGCTCACCCGCACGATGACGCTGACGCGCCCGCCGGACGGCGGCCTGTCGCTGCGGATGGCGTTCCCGCTCGCGGTGCGCCACGCGGCAGCGGGGCGCCTGGGGCGCGACGTCGCCCGCTGAGCCGCGCGGCTTGGCGGCTCACTGGACCTGTCGCTACTGCGCCTGCCCGTGGTCCTCGTGGCCCACGGGGCTTTCGGCGAACGCGCGCAGGGCCGCCTTGCCACCGCCGACCAGCGGCTCGCCGTGGGCGAACAGGAGATGGTCGAAGTCGCGCGCGAGCAGCCCGCGGAACGCCTCCTTGAGCCCGTCCTTGATCGCCTGCGGGTCGTCGCCGAGCAGCGCGTCGGGGACGAACCCGAGCGCGCCGCCGTAGCGGGTGAGGCCGTCGGCGAACGCGATCGCGCCCCCGCCGTCCCCCTCGCCGGCGGCGATGTGCAGCGCGTCCTCGTCCGGGCACAGCTTGCCGATCTGGATCGCCGTGACGCCCGGCGCGACCTCGTCGCCGGCGGTGAACGGCGCGACGGCCAGCCGGTCGCCGAGCCGCCGCGCGGCCTCGCGCGACGCCCGGACCGGGATCCCGTAGCGCTCCGCGAACGACGCCGCGTCGCGGTGGTGCAGGCCGCTGGTGAGCACGACCTGCTGCGGCGCGTCCGGCAGCGCATCGAACCCGTCCTCGGGGACCTTGGGGTCGACCACGATCCCCGCGGGCGCGACGTAGTAGGAGCTCACCTGCGCGCCGATCGGCTCGTGGAACGTCGTCCAGTGGAAGACGCCCGGGAGGATCTCGCGCATGCGGCCTACTTCTTCGCGTCGACGGCGCGCTGGAGCTGGGCCTTGTTCATCTTCGAGCGTCCGTCGACCCCGAGCTTGCGGGCCTCGTTGTAGAGCTGGTCGCGCGTGCGGCCCTTCGGGCGGTTGGTCCCGGACCGCTGACCGCCGCGCCGGCTCGAGGACATATCGCGCGTCGAGGTCCGCGACCGCGTGCGCGACTCGCCGGAGCGCGCGCGCTCCTTGTTGACCGTCCGGGCGGCGATCTCCTCCGCGCGGCCCTCGGAGCGGCCCTGGTCCTTCTCGGACTCCTTGATGTGCTCGTACTGGCGGGCGCGCTTGGTGCCCTTCTTGACTCCACGTGGTGGCATGACGGTCCGGTACCCCGGGCACCGCGAAGAGACACCGCGCGCTCAACCCGCACGCCGGCCGACCGATCTTCCAGACGTGGAGACGCCCGCCTTGAGGATCGCGTGGGCCGGCATGATCGTGGCGCTCGGCCTCGCGGTCGCGGCGTCTGTGCTCGCGCCCGCGGGCTGGGCGGCCCCGATCGTCGCGCTGACCGCGATGTACGCAGCCCTCCTGCGCTGGACCGTTCGCGGCGCGCGGCGCACGCAGCTGCAGGCGCGGCGCAGCGAGCACGCCGCGCTGCACGACCCCGTCACCGAGCTTCCCAACCGGGTGCTGTTCCACGACCGGGTCCACCACGCGATCGCTCGCGCCGAACGCGCGGGCACCCGCGTCGCCGTCCTGCTGCTCGACCTCGATCGCTTCAAGGAGGTCAACGACACCCTCGGCCACCACAACGGCGATCTCCTGCTGCACGTCGTCGGCGACCGGCTCGCCACCACGGTGCGCGCCGGCGATTCGGTGGCCCGGCTAGGCGGCGACGAGTTCGCCGTGCTGCTCGCCGACGTGAACGGACCGGAGGACGCCCGCGACGCCGCCCGCCGGCTGCACGAGGCCGTCGCCGCCCGGCTGGAGCTCGAGGGCATCGGCGTCGAGGTCGAGCCGAGCGTCGGCATCGCGCTACATCCCGACCACGGGTCGGATCCCGAGACGCTGCTCCAGCGCGCCGACGTGGCCATGTACGCGGCCAAGCGCGCGCACGCCTGCGCTGCGATCTACTCCGGCGACGTCGACGCGTACTCCCGCGAGCGGCTGGAGCTGATCGCCGATCTGCGGCGCGCCATCGACGCGGGCGAGCTGGTCCTGCACTTCCAGCCCAAGGCGACGCTCGCCCAGCGCCGCGTCA
>JAICJK010000669.1 GCA_025928415.1 Solirubrobacteraceae bacterium
CGCGGCCATCTGCTTGACGGCGGCCTGGCGGTTGGTGGTGGCGTAGCAGATGTCGTCGGTCCTGGGGCCCGTGATCGCGGGGAAGCGCTCCCGCAGGCGGGCGATGATCTGGCGGGTCTCGTCCACGGACAGCGTGGTCTGCGAGATGTAGGCGAGCTTGTCGGGGTCGGGCACCTCGAGGGCCTCGACGTCGGCCTCGGTCTCGACGAGCACGATGTGCTCGGGCGCCTCGCCCATCGTCCCCTCGACCTCCTCGTGGCCGTCATGGCCGATCAGGACGATCGTGTAGCCCTCGGAGGCGAACTTCAGCGCCTCGCGGTGCACCTTGGTGACCAGCGGGCAGGTCGCGTCGATCGTGCGCAGGTTGCGCCGGGCGGCGTCCGCGTGGACCATCGGCGAGACGCCGTGGGCGGAGAAGACGGTGATCGCGCCCTCGGGGATCGAGCCGTCGAGCTCGTCGACGAAGACGGCGCCGCGCTCGCGGAGCTGCTCGACGACGTGCTTGTTGTGCACGATCTCCTTGCGGACGTAGACCGGCGGGCCGTGCAGCTCGAGCGCCCGCTCGACGGTCTGCACGGCGCGGTCGACCCCGGCGCAGTAACCGCGGGGCGCGGCGAGCAGGATCCTCTCGGGCGTCGGGACGGCGTCCATGGCCCCCAGTGTAGGACGCGCGGCCCGCCGTCCACCGCCCCGTGCGCCGCTCGCCGTGCCGCGCCTCACCGCGCCGCGCGCAGGTAGGCCAGCAGCGTCTCGCCGACGGCGTCGAGGCTGCGGACGGACAGGTTGGAGAGCGCGTCGCAGCAGGCGTGGCCGGGGTAGCTCCAGTCGATCAGGTCGACGGCGGGCACCCCGGCCCGCAGGAACGGCGTGTGGTCGTCGGTGATCGCCGCCCCGACGGCGGGCGGGAAGACGCGGGCGACCCCGGCGCCGGCGGCCGCCGCCCGGATGCGCGCCCACAGCGCCTTGTCCGACGTGGCCTCGCGCGGCAGGCGCAGCCCCTGGTTGCCCACGTAGTCGAGCAGGATCATCTCCCGGGTCTGGCGCGGGTGGGCCGCGACGTAGGCCCGCGAGCCGCGCAGCCCCGCGGCGTAGAAGTCGCGCTGCTGCTCGGGCAGGCCGGCGGCGGGCTCCTCGCCGTCGAACAGCACGAAGCGCAGCTCCGGCGCGCCCGGGGGGCGAGGCCGCTGGCCGAGCGCCCGGGCGAGCTCGACGACCACCGCGGTCCCCGCCGCGCCGTTGTTGGCGCCGAGGAAGCCCACGGGCGCGGCCAGCGTGTCGTAGTGGGCGCCGATCACGATGGCGGGCCGCCGGCCGGGCAGCGTGCCGACGACGTTGCGCAGGCCCGGCTGGCCGGGGATCGGCTCGAACCGGCCGTCGGGCAGCAGCTCGCGGAGCCGTCCGGCGAGCTTGCGGAGCTGGGGCGAGCCTGCCGGCCGCTGGCCGGCGCGGACCTGCAGGGCGGCGAGCCGCAGCGCGCGGCGGGCGTCGAAGCCGCCGGCGC
>JAICJK010000314.1 GCA_025928415.1 Solirubrobacteraceae bacterium
CAGCGGCCGGCACGACGAGGCGACGCCGGCGCTGCAGCAGCCGCTCGCCGACGGCATCGCCGAGACCGAGCAGGTCCTGCTCGAGGCCTCCTCGCACATGCCGTTCTGGGAGGAGCGCGAGGCGTACATGGCCGCGGTCGGCGCCTGGCTGGCGCGCCACGACTGACGTGGCGGGCGGCCGCATGCGCGATGGTGGGGGGCGTGACCGCTGTGCTCGACCGTGCCGACCGGCTGCTGTGGTGGCTGGGCGCTCATCGCCGCGCCGCCGTGGGCGGCCTGGTGGCCCTGGCGGTCGTCGTCGTGGCGGCGGTGCTGCTCCTGGGCCGGGGCGACGGCGCCCCGGCGATCCCCGCCACGGCCGTGGCGGTGGTGGGGTCCCAGCCGGTCGCCGCGGCCTCGCTGGCGCACTGGCAGAGCGCCTATCTCCATGCGCAGACGAGCACGGGGAAGCCGACCGCCGCCCAGGCGCGCAGCTCGGCCTTCCAGCTCCTGGTGCTGTCGGCGTGGCTGGAGCAGGAGGCCCGCGCGCAGGGCGTGCGCGTGACCACAGCCCAGGTCGGCCAGGGCGTCGCGAAGATGCTCGCCCAGTTCACGGGCGCCACCCGGCAGCAGGCGCTCGCGCAGCTCGGCACCACCGAGCCGGACCTGCGCGTCCAGGAGCGCGTGGCGCTGCTGGCCGCCGCGCTGGAGGCCAAGGTCCGCGGCCGCGTCCCGGCCCCGGCCGCGCAGGCGATCGCGGCGGCCTACCGCAGCGAGCCGGCGCGGTGGGCGCGGCCCTCCGAGCGCGACGTCCGGGTCGTCCTGACGGCCGATGCCGCCGGCGCGACGGCTGCCGCCAAGGCGCTGAGCGCGGGGACGTCGTTCGCCACGGTGAGCAGCCGCTACACGACCGACGCGCAGCTCGCGAGGGACGGCGGGGCCCTCAAGGGCCTGCAGCCGGGGACCAACGAGCCGGAGTTCGAACGCGCTGTGTTCACCGCGCCGCGCGGCCGGCTGCAGGGCCCGGTCCGGCTGAAGCGGGGCTGGGTCGTCTTCAAGGTCCAGCGGGTCACGCCGCTGCCCGCGCGGTCGCTGACCGCCGCCACGCCCGTCATCCGCAAGGACCTCGCCACGGCGGCACAGCAGCGGGCCGTCGACGGCTACCTGAACCGGCTGCGGGCCCGGTGGCGCGCGAAGACCCGGTGCCGGGCTTCCGTGCGCGACCCGCAGTACTGCGGGGCCTGAGGCGCGGGGCCGGTCGCCGGGCGCCCGCCCGCCTGCGGCGGGCGACCGGCCGCAGTCCTCAGCCCTTGAGGTTGCCGAACCCGGCCGGGTCGTAGACCCAGGCCAGGCGGGCCAGCGTCAGGGCGGCCAGCATCAGGCCGAAGTCGCGCAGCGCGACGTCGTAGTAGCCGGACAGCGTGAGCAGGTTGAGCACGATCCCGGCCAGCCAGCCGACGACCAGCGGCGCGCCGTAGCGCGGCTTGATCGCCACCACGAGCCCGGCGACGATCTCGATCACCCCCACCAGGTGCATCGCGTCATGCGCGTCACCGGGGAGGATGCTGTTGATCCACGGGGCGAGGTACTGCTCCCAGTCGACCAGCACGTTGAAGAACTTGTCGGCCCCGAAGACGATCGGGGCGATGGTGAACGCCAGGCGCAGCAGGAGGAAGGCCTGATAGGCCGGATCGCTGCTGGCCCGGATGCCGAGGCGCCCGGCGATGGTGGTCGGGGGGTAGGGAACGGCGTGAGCGGACATCTGGTGCATCTCCCGGTCGAAGGACGTGTCGCGTGCTTGGCGACCGGTGCCCGCCGGGTCTTACCGCGGCGCGGGCGGCGCGCCGTCGTCCGTCCCGGCGACGAGCGCGTGCAGGCTCTCGTGGTCCTCGTGGCAGGCGGGGCACCCGGCGAGGTGGGCCGTGACGCCCGGCAGCGCGGCGGTGGCGTCCGCGCCGGCCGCCTCGAGGTCGACGTACTGGTCGAGCAGCTCGAAGCACTCCTCGCAGCTCACCTCGGGGCCGACCGGCCCCAGGACGCGGGCGACGAGGCCCGTCAGCTTGGGCTCGGACTGGTGGGAACGGTGCTGGAAGCTCATGAGGACGCCTCGCTGCTCAGTTGGGGCCGGATGGGAAGGCCGTCTGCCGCGAGCGCCGCGCGCAGCTTGCGGCGGGCGTCGTGCAGGGTCTTGTACAGCGCGCCGCGCGTGGTGCCGAGGCGCTCGGACAGGACGTCGATCGGGACGCCGTTGATCGCCAGCGCGACGAGGACCGTGCGCTGGTGGGGGGTGAGCTGCGTCGCGATCGCGTCCTGGACGGCCGCGATCAGCTCGTTGCCCTCGGCCGCCGCCTCGGGCGCCAGCGCGCTGTCGGGCACGAGCGCCCACGCCTCGGGCTCCAGCGGCACCTCCCGGTGCTGCCAGGCGCGGCGGCGGACCTTCACCGAGGCCTCGAGCAGGGCGAACTTGTAGGCCCAGGTGGTGAAGCGGCTCTCGCCCCGGAACTGGTCGCGCTTGGCCAGCACGGCGACGAGCGCGTCGTCGGCCGCCTGCATCGCCAGGTCCTCGAGCTCCTCGCCGCGCACGTAGGCGACGGCCGTCCGGCGGCGGACGACCTCGAAGTGCGCGGCGCGCAGCAGCAGCGCGTGCAGGCGGGCGACGGCCTCGTCGCGCACCGGCCCGTCGGCGTCGAGGGACCGCAGCCACGCGCTCGACTCCGCGTCGAGGGCACGGCCGCCGGCCACGGGTGACTCGGGATCGACCAGGGGCACCTCGCAGACCGTACCGGGCATCTGGGTCCAGGAGGACATGAAGCTTTGGCGTCCGCCGCCGCCCCGTTCTTACCCCGCCCGCCGAGAAGATGCGCAGGCCCGTCCAGGCCGGGCATGATCCTCGCATGAGCGACGCGCGCGGGACCCACGACGGCGACGGCTTCGAGACGCTGCTGTACGGCGTGCAGGGGCCGGTGGCGACCGTCACGCTCGACCGGCGCGAGCACCTGAACACGATCGTCCCCCCGATGCCCGACGAGGTCGAGGCCGCCGTCGCGCTCGCCATCCGCGACCCCGCGGTCAAGGTCATCGTGCTGCGCGGCGCGGGCCGCGCGTTCTGCGCCGGCTACGACTTCGGCGGCGGCTTCAAGCACTGGGGCGACGCGCTGGAGACCGACGGGTCGTGGGACCCGGGCAAGGACTTCGTCATGGCCACCGCGCTGGAGGTCTCCCCGACCCAGAAGCTGATGAGCGTCTGGCGCTCGCCGAAGCCGGTCATCGCGCAGGTGCACGGCTGGTGCGTGGGCGGCGGCAGCGACTTCGCGCTGTGCGCCGACCTCGTCGTGGCCAGCGACGACGCGGTGATCGGCACGCCGTACAGCCGCATGTGGGGCGCCTACCTGTCCGGGATGTGGCTCTACCGCCTGGGGCTGACCCGCGCCAAGGAGCACGCGCTCACCGGCCGCCCGCTGAGCGGGCGCCAGGCGGCGGACGCCGGCCTGATCAACCGCGCCGTCCCGTTCGCCGAGCTGGAGGCGACGGTCGCCGCCCTGGCCGGGGACCTGGCCCGGATCCCGTCCTCGCAGCTCGCGGCCATGAAGCTGATCGTCAACCAGGCCTACGAGAACATGGGGCTGGCCTCCACGCAGACGCTCGGGCCGATCCTCGACGGCCTGATGCGCAACACCCCCGACGCGCTGCGCTTCATCGAGCAGGCCGAGCGGGAGGGCGTCCGCGCCGTCGTGACCGAGCGCGACGGGCCGTTCGGGGACTACTCGCAGGCGCCGCCGGAGCTGCGCCCCGACCCGGCGCACGTGATCGAGCCGTAGCGCCCCGGGGCGGCGGCCGCCGACCTACGTCGGGGCGTCGGCCGGCGTGACGCGCAGCTTGTAGGTCAGGCGCATCGGTGCGCCCGGCAGCCCGCCCCGCTGGCGCACCACGTGGGTGCCGACGGTCAGCCCCGTCAGCAGCAGGCCGACGCCGTAGGCGGCGACCCGGCCCGTGCGGCGCTTGGACTTCAGGACGTTGATGCGCGGCAGCTTGACCGCGACGACC
>JAICJK010000024.1 GCA_025928415.1 Solirubrobacteraceae bacterium
ATCGCCGCTGCAGCCTACGATCAGCGCGATGCTCGCCGCCTACCGCGCCACCGGCGCCGACCCGCCCTTCGGCGACGCGCGGCGGGCGCACGGCACGCCGATGGAGGGCTACTACTGGCGCTTCACCGACCCGGCGCGCGGCGAGGTGCTGATCGCGCTGTGCGGCGTCAGCCGCGACCGCGCGGGCCGCGGCTGGGGGACGGTCGCGCTGGCCCATCACCCGACCGGGGCGCTGGCGACCGTCTCCACGCCGGACGCCGCCGGCGATCCGGCGCGGCTCGGGGTGACGGCGGGCGACGCCGGGCGCGGGGACCGCGGGCGCGGCGACGTCGTCCGCGGCGACGCGCGCCACGTGCGCTTCGACCTCGGCCCGGACGCGCGCCTGGAGGCCGAGCTGCACGATGTCGTGGCCTGGCCGCACCGCGTCTGGGGCGGCATCGGCCTGGGCCACGTCATCCCCGGCCTGAGCCAGTACTGGCTGCCGTGGTGCCTGGCCGCGCGCGTGACCGGGTCGGCGCGGATCGGCGGGCGCGACGTCCCGCTCGACGGCGCCGTCGCCTACGGCGAGAAGAACTGGGGCCACGGCTTCCCGCCCGACTGGTGGTGGGGGCAGGCCCACGGCTTCGACGCCGACCCCGAGATCTGCGCCGCGTTCGCCGGCGGCGTGCTGCGCCTGGGGCCGGCCCGGCCCCGCGCGACGGCGCTGGCCGTCCGCCTCGGCGGGCGCGTCCTGCGCCGCGCCGAGCCGGTGGTCAACGGCGTGCGCGCCGAGGTGGGGGAGGGCACCTGGCGGCTGCGCGGCGGCGGGGTCGAGCTCGCCGGGACGGCGGCCGTCGAGGAGGGCTGCGTGCTGCCCGTGCCGCTGCCCGCCGAGCGCCGCGAGGTCGCCGGGGCGCGCCAGCACCTCGCGGGCACCCTGGAGCTCACGGTCCGCCGCCGCGGGCGCCTGGTCTACCGCGGCGCCTCCCACCTGGCCGGGCTCGAACGCGGCCGGGGCCTATCCTCGCTGGCGCCATGGACTCCTCCGCAGCCGCCCTCGAGCCCGACGTCGGCGCCGTCGTCGCCCGCGCCCTCGCCGAGGACGTCGGCGCCGGGGACCTGACGACCCAGGCGACCGTCCCGCCCGGCGCGCGCGCCGTCGCCCGCATCACCCAGAAGGCCCCGGGCGTGGTCTTCGGCCTGGACTGCGCGCAGGCGACCTTCCGCGCGCTCGATCCCGGCGCGCGCTTCGAGCGGCTCACCGGCGAGGGCGCGTGGCGCGAGGACGGGCCGGTCCTGGCGATCGAGGCCGGCGCGGCGGCGATCCTCACCGGCGAGCGGACCGCGCTGAACCTCCTGCAGCGGCTCAGCGGCGTGGCGACGCTGACCGCCCGCTACGTCGCGGCCGTCGAGGGGACCGGCGCGACGATCCTCGACACGCGCAAGACCACGCCGGGCCTGCGGCTGCTCGAGAAGGCCGCGGTGGCGGCCGGCGGCGGCGCCAACCACCGCATCGGGCTGTTCGACGCGATCCTCATCAAGGAGAACCACGCCGCGATGGCGGGCGGCGTGGGCGCGGCGGTGCGCGCCGCGCGGGCCGCGTCGCCCGGCGTCCCGCTCGAGGTCGAGGTCCGCGATCTCGCCGAGCTCGACGAGGCCCTGGAGGCGGGGGCGCCGCGCATCCTGCTCGACAACATGGGCCCCGCGGAGCTGCGCGCCGCGGTGCGGCGCATCGGCGGCCGGGCGGAGACCGAGGCGAGCGGCCGGATCGACCTGCGCACGGTCCGGGCCGCGGCGGAGGCAGGGGTAGACTTCATCTCTGTAGGCGCGCTGACGCATTCGGCGCCCGCGCTGGACCTGTCCCTCCTGCTCGAGGCCACCCCATGAGCCAGTTGCTCTCCCTGGAGTCCATCCCCGACCTGCAGGCCGAGGTGCGCGCGCTCGCCGCCGAGCGCGACGCGGTGATCCTCGCCCACAACTACCAGCTCCCCGAGATCCAGGACGTCGCGGACTACGTCGGCGACTCGCTCGGGCTCTCCCGCCAGGCCGCGAAGACCTCCGCGTGCGTCGTCGCCTTCTGCGGCGTGCACTTCATGGCCGAGACGGCCTCCGTGCTGTCGCCGGACAAGCGCGTCCTGATCCCCGACCTGGACGCCGGCTGCTCGCTGGCCGACTCGATCACGCCCGAGCAGCTGCGCGCCTGGCAGGCCGAGCACCCGGGCGCGGTCACGGTCATGTACGTCAACACGAGCGCGGACGTCAAGGCGCTCACCGACTACTGCGTGACGTCCTCCAACGCCGTCGCGGTCGTCGAGCACATCCGCGCCGAGCACGGTGAGGACACCGAGATCCTCTTCGGCCCCGACATGTTCCTCGGCTCCTACGTCGCCAAGACGCTCGGCCTGGTCGGGACGGGGCGCTTCCACGTGTGGGACGGCGAGTGCCACGTGCACGCGGGCATCCGCCCGGACGACATCGCCGGCGTCCGCGAGGCCCATCCGGGCGCCGACTTCCTGATCCACCCCGAGTGCGGCTGCTCGACGTCGGTGATGGAGTACGTGGCGGCCGGGGACGTCGAGGCCGAGGGCGTCCACATGCTCTCCACGGGCGGCATGCTCGACTACGCCGCCTCGCACAAGGGCCAGGGCGGCACGGTGATCATGGCCACCGAGACCGGCATGCTGCACCCGCTCAGGCTCGCGGCGCCGGACGTCGAGTTCATCGCCGCCAACGAGCAGGCGAGCTGCCGCTTCATGAAGATGATCACGCTGCCCAAGCTGCGCGACTGCCTGCGCGATGAGACCGGCGAGGTGCGGGTCCCGCCCGCGGTCGCCGAGCGCGCCCGCGTGCCGATCGAGCGCATGGTGGCGATCGGGTAGCTCAGCCCCGCCGCGCGGTGAGGACGTCGAGCACGCGGTCGACGTCCGCCTCGGTGTTGTAGAGGTGCCACGAGGCGCGCATGCGGCCCGCGCGCGCCGCGGCGACGATGCCGGCGGCCTCCAGCCGCTGACGCGCGTCCGGCACGTCGGCCGACACGATCGCCGAATCCGACGGCGCCAGCCCGAGGCCGGCGCGGAAGCGGTTGGCCAGGCCGACGTCATGGGCTCCGATCGCCGCGACGCCGACCTCCTCGACCAGCTCCAGCGCGGGCGCGCAGCCGACCCACGAGAACCAGGCCGGCGAGGTGTCCAGCCGGCGCGCGTCCGCGGCGAGGCGCAGCGGCAGGCCGTAGTAGGAGCCGTGGACGTCCTCGCCGCCGAACCAGCTCGCCGACCACGGCGCGATGTCGCCCAGGCGCTCGCGGCGCACGGCCATGAACGCGGTGCCGCGCGGCGACAGCAGCCACTTGTAGGCGCCGGCCGCGACGACGTCGAAGCGCGACCCGTCGATCGGCAGCCAGCCCGCCGCCTGCGTGGCGTCGACGATCGTCAGCGCGTCCGTCGCGGCCAGCGCGTCGAGGTCGGCGACCGCGCCCGACGCGCTCTGCACCGCGCTGAACGCGACGACGTCCGCGTCCGCGGCGGCGTCGGCCAGGTCGGCGAGCGGCACGGTCCGCAGGGCGCCGCGGACGGCGAAGGGCCACAGCAGCGAGGTGAAGTCGCCCTCGGGCGCGACGACGCGGGCGCCCTCGGGCAGCGAGGCGGCCACGAGGCCGAGCAGGCCGCTCACGGTCGCGCCGACCGCGACGTCCGCGGGCGCCACGCCGATGATCCGGGCGAACGCCGCGCGGGCGCGGCCGGTCGACTCGCCCCACGGCTCCCACGACGTCGCCCCGGCCCGCCAGTCGGCCAGCGCTGCCTGCATCGCGTCGAACCCCCGCGCGGGCGGCAGGCCGTAGGAGGCCGTGTTCAGGTACACGCCGCGGGGCGAGAACTCCCCGCGCGAGATGGAGTCCATGGACGCACGCTATCGCCGCTCGACCCGCGCGCCGCCCCCGCCTACCCTGCCCGCATGGCCACCTGGGACGACGTCCGCCGGATCGCCCTGGCGCTGCCCGAGACCGGCGAGCGGCTCTCGCGCGAGCTGGCGCAGTGGCGCGTCAAGGACAAGCTGTTCGCGTGGGAGCGCCCGCTGCGGCGCTCCGACCTCGACGCCCTGGGCGCCGCCGCGCCCGGCGGGCCGATCCTCGGCGCCCGCGTGGAGCACGAGGGGGCCAAGCAGGCGCTGATCGCCGACGACCCGGGCGTGTTCTTCACCACGCCGCACTTCGACGGCTACCCGGCGATCCTCGTCCAGCTCGACCGGATCGCCGTCGACGACCTCCGCGAGCTGCTGGTCGAGGCGTGGCTGTGCCGGGCGCCGAAGCGCCTGGCCAGGGAGTACGCCGACGCGTCGCTGTGACCGCGCACGGCGCGTGGGCACCCGGCCGCCGTGCTCTACGGTTGTGGCCGTGGACGTCATGCCGCTGGCCGACCGGTCCTGGCCGCTGCTGCGCCGCCTGATGGGCGCGCACGCGCTGGTGTACCGCGCCACCGGCGGGCGGATCGGCCATCGCTTCCCGGGCGGCGCCCCGATGCTCCTGCTCGACCATGTCGGCGCCAGGAGCGCGGCCCGGCGCACGACGCCGCTGATCTACGTCGACGACGGGCGCGACGTGGTCGTCGTCGCCTCCAAGGGCGGCCATCCCCGGCATCCCGCCTGGTATCACAACCTGCGCGCCAACCCGGACACCACCGTGCAGATCGGCGGGGAGCGCCGCGCGGTTCGCGCGCGCGTGGCCACCCCCGCGGAGCGCGAGCGGCTGTGGCCCAAGGCGATGGCCACCTACGGCGGCTACCGGGGCTATCAGGAGCGCACCGAGCGTGAGATCCCGCTGGTGATCCTCGAGCCACGCTGACCGCGTCGTCAGGATCTGCTGATCGCCTCGGCCGCCGACAGCTCGACGCCGGCCCTCACCGCCGGTCGCACCGCGTGGGCGCGCAACCTCGCCGCGCCGATCCGCGGCTTCCTGCACGCCGAGACGGGCGGCGCCGTGGTCCTCGCGGCGGCGGCGGTGGCCGCCCTGCTGTGGGCCAACGTCGCGCCCGGCTCCTACGCCTCGCTGTGGGAGACGCGGCTGGCGATCGTCCTCGGCGGCCACGAGCTGGCCACCGACCTGCGCGGCTGGGTCAACGAGGGCCTGATGACGCTGTTCTTCCTCGTCGTCGGGCTCGAGGCCAAGCGGGAGCTCGACCTCGGGGAGCTGCGCGAGCGCCGCCGGCTGGCGATCCCGGTGCTCGCCGCGCTCGGCGGCATGGCCGCCGCCGCCGGGCTGTACCTGGCCATCAACGCCGGCGGCGGCGGCGCGGGCGGCTGGGGCGTCGCGGTGTCGACCGACACTGCGCTGGCGCTCGGCGCGCTGGCCCTCGTGACGCGGGGGCGGGCGATCCGCCTGCGCGTGTTCCTGCTCACGCTCGTCGTCATCGACGACCTCGTCGCGCTGCTGGTGATCGCCCTGGGCTACTCCGAGGACGTCTCGGTGCTGGCCCTCGCCGTGGCGGCCGGGCTGTTCGGCGCGCTCGTCGCGCTGCGCTGGGCCGGCTCCTGGCGCGCGCCGGCCGCGGTCCTCGTGGGCGTCGGGATCTGGCTGGCCATGTTCGAGTCCGGCGTCGACGCCGTCATCGCCGGCCTGGCCGTCGGGCTGATCACGAGCGCCTACCCGCCGGGGCGCGACGACCTCGAGCGCAGCACGGAGCTGGCGCGCTCCTTCCGCGAGCAGCCGTCCCCCGAGCTCGCCTACTCGGCCCGCGCGAGCCTGACCTCCGCGTTGTCGCCCAACGAGCGCCTGCAGTACCGGCTGCACCCGTGGACCAGCCGCGTGATCGTCCCGCTGTTCGCCCTGGCCAACGCCGGCATCCACCTCGACCGGGACCTGCTGTCGGCGGCCGCGAGCTCCCCGGTGACCCTCGGGATCATCGCCGCCTACGTGGTGGGCAAGCCGCTGGGGATCACGGGCGCGGCGTGGCTGGCGACGCGGCCGGCGCTCGGCGGGGCGCGGCTGACCATCACCTGGCCGGCGCTGACGGGGGCCGCGGCGTCGGCGGGCATGGGCTTCACCGTGTCGTTGCTGGTGGCCACGCTCGCCTTCCACGGCCGGATGCTCGAGGAGGCCAAGGCCGGCGTCCTGGCCACCGCGCTGATCTCCCCGGTGCTCGCCTGGCTGGCCTTCCAGGTGATGACCCGGCTGCCCGCCGAGATGCGCGCCCGGCAACTCGGCGCCACCGCCGAGACGCTCGTCGACCTCGCCGAGGACGTCGACCCGGAGCGCGATCACGTCCGCGGCCACGTCGACGCGCCCGTCACGCTGATCGAGTACGGCGACTTCGAGTGCCCCTACTGCGGCCACGCCGCGCCGATCATCGCCAACCTGCTCGACCATCTCGGCGACGACCTGCGCTACGTCTTCCGCCACCTGCCGCTCACCGACGTCCACCCCAACGCCCAGGTCGCGGCCGAGGCCGCCGAGGCCGCCGCCGCGCAGGGCGCGTTCTGGGAGATGCACGACCGGCTGCTGGCCGACACGAGCGCGGTGACGCCGCCCGACCTCCTGCGCCACGCGTCGGACCTGGGCCTGGACGTGGACCGCTTCTCCGAGGACCTGCGCCGCCGGCGCCACGCGCCCCGCGTCGCCGAGGACGTGCAGAGCGCGGACGCCAGCGGCGTCTCCGGCACGCCGACGTTCTTCATCAACGGCCGCCGCCACCAAGGCGTCTACGACGTGGACACGCTCACGCGCGCGGTCAAGGCCGCCGCGCGCGGCGGCGGGCGCGCTACGGTCGGCCCCGCAGCGCGATGAGCGCGGCGCGCAGGAGCGGTCCAAACAGCATGAACACGGTCACCTGCCAGATCTCCATCTCGCTCGACGGCTTCGCCGCCGGGCCCGAGCAGAGCGCCGAGGACCCGCTCGGCAAGGGTGGGACGCGCCTGCACGAGTGGGTGCTCCCGACCGAGGCTTGGCGCCGGCAGCACGGGCTCGAGGGCGGCGAGCGCAACGCCGACTCGGAGGTCGCCGACGCGTCGGCGCGGGGCGTCGGCGCCGTCATCATGGGCCGCAGGATGTTCGGCGGCGGCGGAGGGCCGTGGGACGAGACGTGGACGGGCTGGTGGGGCGACGAGCCGCCCTTCCACGCGCCGGTGTTCGTGCTCACCCACCACGCGCGCGAGCCGCTGGCGATGCAGGGCGGCACGACGTTCACGTTCGTCACCGGCGGCATCGAGCCCGCGCTGGAGCAGGCCCGCGCGGCGGCCGGCGCGCAGGACGTCGCGATCGCCGGCGGCGCGAGCGCGGTGCGCCAGTACCTCGCGGCCGGGCTGCTCGACGAGCTGCACCTGCACATCGTCCCGATCGTCCTCGGGGCCGGCGAGCGCCTGCTCGAGGACGTCGGCGACCCCAAGCTGGAGCCCGTCGCCGTCGTCGCCTCGCCGGCGGTCACGCACGTCTCCTACCGCGTCGTGCGGTAGGCGGCGAGACGGCGTGACGGCGTCCGCGGGTGCCGCCGGCCGCGCTCGAACCGCCTTCAGGCCAGCAGGTCGATGCCCGCCGCGGCGGCGTCGCGCACGGCGGGGAGGACCGCGACCTTGCGGGTGAACTCCGCCGGCGTGTAGCAGTGCACGTCCGCCGTGGCGCCCATCTCGCCGGCGTCCCACAGCGAGCCCGCCTGGTGGACGCGCTCGAGCCAGGGGACGCCGTCGAAGTGCGGGGAGACGAGCACGACGACCCACTCGCTGCCGCGCTCGCGCTGCGCGCCCGCGCCGTGCAGGTCGGCGACGCGCGCGCCGCCGAGCAGCGCGCGCTCCAGCGGCCAGCGGTCGCCCACGCGGCGCAGGTAGCGCTGCAGCTCGCGCTCGTCGGCGGCGGGGACGGCGGTCGGCACGCCGGGATCGTGCCAGCGCGCCGCGGCCTGCGCCAGTGCGGTCAGCCGCACTCCTCCCGACTTCGGCCTGCCCGCCCCCGGGGACGACGTCGGGTCTCAGCCGAACTCGGCTGAGGTGTGCGGCCCCACGCACGCCACCGACAGGCGCTCGGGGTCCACGCGGCGCGCCATCTCGGCGACCTGGTCGAAGGTCACCGCGTCCAGGCGCGCCACGGAGGCGTCGGGGTCGATGTCCTCCCCGAAGACGATCGACTGGGTCGCGCCGTAGCGGGCGACGGCGTTGGTGTTCTCGAACGCGAGCACGCGGCGGCCGGCGGCGTAGGCGCGCGCGCGGTGGACCTCCTCCTCAGTCGGCCCGCCGGCGGCCAGCTCGCCCACGATCTCGCGCATGCGCGTGTACGCCTCGCCGGTCTTCCCGGACTCCAGGCCGGCGGAGAGCTGCAGCACGCCGACGTCGGCGAACGCGTGATCGACGGCGTAGACCGAGTAGCAGAGGCCGCGCTGCTCGCGGATCTCGTCGAACAGCCGCGAGCCCATCGAGCCGCCCAGCAGCGTCGAGTAGATGGTCATCGCGGCGCGCTGCCCGGGGTCGGTGACGTCGTAGTCGGGGCGGTAGCTCATCCGCAGGTGCGACTGGTTGGAGTCGCGCTGCTCGACGATCACCTGCGGGTCGAAGCCCGGCACCGGCTCGTAGGGCTCGGGCGCCGACAGGTCGGGGAAGCGCTCGAACAGCGCGGCGGTCTCGCCGTCGGCGGCGACGTGGTCGACGTTGCCGACCACGAACGCGCCGCCGCGCCGGCCCGACCAGCGGCGCTCGCGGAACGCCACGATCCCGTCGCGGGTGAACGTGTCTCGCAGGTGCTCGGCGGGCCCCAGGACCGTGCGCCCGAGCGGGTGCTCGCCGAACGCCGCGCGGTCGATGAGCTTCTCGGCCACGGCGGAGGGCTGGTCGTCGTAGCGGGCGATCTCCTGGATGACGACGCCGCGCTCGCGGTCGAGCTCCTCGGCGTCGATCCGCGGGCGGCCCACGAAGTCGGTCAGCAGGTCGATGGCCTCCATCGCCGCCTCCGCGCGGACGGTGATGTGGAAGGCCACGAGGTCGTGGCTCGTGTAGGCGTTCAGCGAGCCGCCCATCCGCTCGGCGGTCTCGTTGACCTTGCGGTAGTCGTCGTACTTCTCGCCGCCCTTGAACACGAGGTGCTCGAGGAAGTGGGCCATCCCGTTCTCCTCGGGGCGCTCGGTGCGCGCGCCGGCGTCGAAGGCCACGAGGACGGTCGTCGCCCGGGTGCCCTCGAGCGCGACGCGGTGCAGCGGCAGGCCGTTGGCGAGGGTCTCGGTGGCGATCTTCGGCATGCCGTTCAATCTAGCCATCGAGAGCCCCCGCCCCCGGCCCCGCGGGTCCGGCACGGGCCCCCCGGGACCCCGCTCGGGCCCGCCGGGCCTAGCTCGGGTCCGCGGCGGGGGCGGCCCCCGCGCCGCCGGCCCGGCGGCGCTCCGGCAGGCCACGGCCGAGCAGGCCGCTGGCCAGGACCAGGAAGCCGGCCCCGGTGAGCAGCAGCGCGGCGCCCATCACGATCGCGAACAGGCCGACGGACGAGGCGAAGAACGACGTGTTCAGCGCCGTGCTCAGCGCGGTCTCGTTGATCCACACCTGGCGGGCCTGGTTGGACTGCGGCTGGCCGGTCTTGGGATCCTTGACCGCCTGCGCGGCGTCGTCGGTGCCCTTGCCGTCGGCCGTGGCGTATTGCGGCATCTGGGCGTAGGTCTTGCCGCCCGTGGCCTCGAGGGCGTGGATGCGCATGTAGCTCGCGAAGCACTTGGCGTCGCTGCCGTTCGTGATCGCCTTGCCGGCGACGTCGCAGCTCGGCAGCGCGACGTCCTTCAGCCCCGCCTCCTTGACCTTCTGGGCGATCACCGAGGGCTTCATGTCCGGGGTGCCGACGATCTGCTCGCGCTTGACGTCGCTGCTGACCTCGTGGCGGCCGGCGAGACCGATCACGACGGCGCCGACGCCGAAGGCGATGAGGACGAGCCCGGCGACGATGCCGCCGAGCCGGAAGGGATGGGACATAAGGGACGCTCCTCGATGCGACGTGGATGTGACGGCGCCAGCATCGATCGCGGCGACCCGCGGGTCATCGGCACCGATCCACAGCGCCGATGCGGGTTTTCCGCGTGCGGCTGCGGGTTTCCGGAGCCCTGCAACGCGCCGTGCACCGGCAGGATCGCCCCGGCCGGGGCCTAACCTCTGGTGGTGATGGCCATCACCGAACGCGAGGCGCAGCACCTCGAGCGCACCCGTGCCCTGCCCGGCGAGCGGGTCCCGGACGTCATCGAGTTCCGCGGCGTCTCCAAGCGCTACGACTCGGGGGACACCGGCCTCGAGCAGGCCACGTTCTCGATCAAGCGGGGCGAGTTCGTCTTCCTCGTGGGCCAGACCGGCTCGGGCAAGTCGACGATCATGCGCCTGCTCATCAAGGAGCTCGACCCGACCGCGGGGATCATCCGCGTCGCCGGGCGCGACCTGCGGGACATCAACTCCAGGAAGGTCCCCTACTACCGCCGCAACCTCGGCGTGGTCTTCCAGGACTTCAAGCTGCTGCCCAACCGCACGGTCCACGACAACGTCGCCTACGCGCTGCAGGTCACCGGTGGGGGGCGCAAGGACATCCGCGCCAAGGTGCCCGACATCCTGCGCCTGACCGGGCTGAGCACGAAGCTGCACAACTTCCCCGACCAGCTCTCCGGCGGCGAGCAGCAGCGCGTGTCGGTGGCGCGCGCGTTCGTCAACCACCCGCCCTTGCTGCTGGCCGACGAGCCGACCGGCAACCTGGACCCCGAGACGTCGATCGGGATCATGCAGCTGCTGTACCGGATCAACCGCACGGGGACCACGGTCGTCGTCGCCACGCACGACGACCAGATGGTCGACCGCATGCGCCGCCGCGTCATCGAGCTCTCCGGCGGCCGCGTCGTCCGCGACGAGCACCAGGGCCGCTACGCGGGCCGCGGCGACGAGACGACGGCGGAGTTCGGCGCGCTCATGCGCGGCGAGCCGGCGCCGGCGCCGCGCCGGCTGACCGAGCCCGGCGACCTGTTCGACGACGCCTTCCAGGACGAGTCGTGAAGGTCGGCTTCTTCGTCCGCGAGGCGCTGCGGTCGGTCAACCGCAACGCGGTCCCGAGCTTCGCGGCGATCGCCTCGGTGGTCGTGACCGTGCTCGTCCTCGGGGTCTTCATCCCGGTCGTGCAGGCGACCACGGGCGCGGCCAACGAGGTCCGCGGCCGCGTGCTGGTGGACGTCTTCCTCAAGACCAACGCGAAGGACGCCGACGTCGAGCGCGTCCGCCGCCTGCTCGTCGACAAGACGCCGCACGTGGGCAAGGTGCAGTACGTCTCCAAGCAGGAGGCCTACCAGGAGGAGAAGCGGCGCAACCCGGAGGCCTACCAGCTCCTGGGCTCCAACCCGCTGCCCGACACCTTCCGCGTCACGCCGGACAAGCCGGGCAACGCGCTGAAGCTCCGCGACGAGCTGTCGCCGGTCACGGCGTCCGGCGCCCGCACCGCGATCGACCCGGCGATCGGCACGGTCAAGAACCGCAAGGACGAGACGACGAAGATCCTCACCGCCACGCGCGTGGTGAAGCTGGCGATGGGCTCGCTGGCGATCCTGCTGATCGTCGCCTCGCTGCTGCTGATCTCCAACACGATCCGGCTGTCGCTGTTCTCGCGGCGGCGCGAGGTCGAGGTGATGAAGCTCGTGGGGGCGACGGACTGGTTCATCCGCTGGCCGTTCGTCATCGAGGGCGTCGTGCTCGGCACGCTGGGCGGCGGGCTGGCGATCGCGCTGCTGCTCGTCGGCAAGCTCGCGCTGCTGGACCCCCTGGCCTCGGACTTCGCGCTGATCGCCGCTCCGCGCACCGTGAGCTTCGTGTCGCTGGCCGCGCTGCTGCTCGTCGCGAGCGTCGTGGTCTCCGCGCTGGGCTCCGGGCTGTCGCTGCGCCGCTTCCTGAAGGTCTGAGAGCGCGCCCCGCGAGGGGCTAGATTGGGGGCGTGCGCCGCCTCGTCGCCGTCGCGCTCTCCCTGGTCGTGGTGCTGTGCGCCGGCCTGTGGCTGGGCGGGCATCCCACGGTCCTGCCGGGCTTCGTCCGCGGCGCCTTCGTGGACGACGACGCGGAGATCGTCGCCGAGGCGATCGACAAGGTGCACGACACCTACTACCGCGAGATCCCGACCTCGACGCTGGCCGACCAGTCGATCACCGGCCTGGTCGCGGGCCTCGACGACCGCTTCTCCAACTACTTCACGCCCAAGCAGTACGCGCAGTTCCGCGAGACGCAGAGCAGCGAGTTCTCCGGGATCGGCGTGACGGTGGCGCCGGACCGGGCGGGTCTGCGCGTCGTGCAGGTCTTCGACCAGTCCCCCGCCCAGCGCGCGGGCATCCGCCGCGGCGACATCATCACCGGCGCGGGCTCCAAGTCGCTGAAGGGCCTGGACCAGGCCAAGGCGTCGTCGCTGATCAAGGGGCCGAGCGGGACGTCGGTGCGCCTGGAGCTCTCGCGCGGCGGCGCCACGCGGCACGTCGAGGTCACGCGCGCGACCGTGAGCGTCCCGCAGGTCTCCTCGCGCATCGTGCGCTACCACGGCAAGAAGGTCGGCTACGTCGCGCTGGCCCAGTTCGGCTCTGGCGCGCACGCCGAGGTCTACGCGGCGCTGCGCAAGCTCGACCGCGCCGGCGCCAAGCGGTTCGTCTTCGACCTGCGCCACAACGGCGGCGGGCTGGTCAGCGAGGCGCAGCTCATCGCCTCGGCGTTCCTGAAGGACGGCCCGATCGTCACCACCAAGGGCCGCAGCGTGCCGACCCGGACGCTCAGCGCGACCGGCGACCCCGTCGAGCCCGACGCGCCGCTCGTCGTCCTGGTGGACCGCGACACCGCCTCGGCCTCGGAGATCGTCACCGGCGCGCTGCAGGACCGCGACCGCGCCGAGGTCGTCGGGACGCGCACGTTCGGCAAGGGCGTCTTCCAGGAGGTCGTCGAGCTCTCCAACGGCGGGGCGCTGGACATCACGGCGGGGCAGTACTTCACGCCCAAGGGGCGCAACCTCGGCGGGCGCGGCGTGCAGACGGGCACGGGCATCAAGCCCGACGTCAAGGCCTCCGACGACCCGTCGACCGCGCACCGCGACGAGGCGCTGGACGCGGCGCTGAAGGCCGTCGCGACCCTGGGCCCCGGGCGGTGAGCCCGCGCGGGCGCGGCCCCGCGCCGCGCGGGCGCGGGCGGCGCACCCACGACGCG
>JAICJK010000441.1 GCA_025928415.1 Solirubrobacteraceae bacterium
GAGGCCGGCCACCTCGGCCCGGGGGCGCTCGCCCTGCGCCTGCGCGGCGACGGCGCCGACGCCGAGCTCGCCGCGCTGGCCTTCGAGGAGCAGGTGGCCCCGGTCGACCGCCTGCGCGCCGGCGCGCTGGCGCTGCCCGCGCACGTTCTCGCCGACGCGACCGGCTTCAAGCCGCCGATCGGCGCCGCGCACCCGCTGCTGATCGCCGCGCACGTCGCGCGCCTGGGCGGCGTCCCCGCCGACCCGCGGTCCACCGAGGAGCACGAGGACGCCGTCCTGGCGCTGCTGGAGACCGAGGCCCCCGCCGTCAGCCGGCCGCACGACGACCCCGAGCCGGCCCGCCGCGTCGCGCGCCGCATCCTGCAGCGCCTGGACGGCATGGGCAAATGGGGCGGCTACCACACGGAGTTCGCCCACCTCGCGCGCGGCTTCGCCGGCAACGACCGGGCCCTGGCCGAGGCGGTGGGCGAGGCGCTGCTCGCGTCCGGCCTGCTGAGCGAGAAGCCCAGCGTCGGCCAGCGCCACGTCTTCCTCAACCCGCGCCGCGCGGGCGCCATCCACGCGCTGATCGAGCGCGGCGACATGCCCGCGGAGCTGGTCCTCCCCTAGGATCGCGCCGGTGACCGTCTTCGAGCAGATCAGCGACAAGCTGTTCACGGTGCGCACCCTCGTGGACGCGGGGTTCATCTCGCCGACGCGCCCGGACAAGCTGGTGCGCATCGCGCGCGCCCTGCAGCAGTGGGGCCCGACGCCCGCCGCGGGCTACACGACCTCGGCGATCCGCCACCCGGACGAGGCGGCGATCATCGACGAGCTCGGGACGCTGAGCTTCCGCGACGTCCACGAGCGCACCAACGCGCTCGCCCACGCCCTGGCCGACCGCGGCCTGGGGGAGGGCGACGGCGTCGCGATCATGGCCCGCAACCACCGCGGGTTCGTCGAGGCGGTCGTCGCGCTGTCCAAGCTCGGCGCCGACGCCCTGTACCTCAACACGATGTTCTCGGGCCCGCAGATCGCCGAGGTCTGCGAGCGCGAGGGGCCCAAGGCGATCGTCTACGACGCGGAGTTCGCCGGCCTGTGCGCGGGCGCGCTGAAGACCCGGCAGGGCTACGTGGCCTGGGTGGACCCCGGCGACCGGCCGGACCACCCGGTGCTCGAGGACCTGATCGCCGGCGGCGACCGCGGCAACGTCGTCCCCCCGGCCGAGAGCGGCCGCGTCACGATCCTGACCAGCGGCACCACCGGCACGCCGAAGGGCGCGGGCCGCAAGCAGCCCGACTCGCTGGAGCCCGCGGCGCAGCTCTTCTCGATGATCCCGCTCAAGGCGCGCGAGCGGACGCACATCGCGGCGCCGATGTTCCACTCCTGGGGCTTCCTGCACTTCACGCTCGGGATGGGCCTGTCGTCGACGCTCGTCCTGCGCCGGCGCTTCGACCCCGAGGCCATGCTGCGGACGGTCGACCAGGAGCGCTGCTCCGTGCTCGCCGTCGTGCCGGTCATGCTGCAGCGCGCGCTGGAGCTGGAGCCGGAGACCATCGCCAAGTACGACCTGAGCTGCCTGCGCGTGATCGCCGCCAGCGGCTCCGCGCTGCCGGGCGGGCTCGCCACGCAGGTGATGGACCGCTTCGGCGACGTCCTCTACAACCTCTACGGCTCGACCGAGGTGTCGTGGGCGACCATCGCCACGCCGCAGGACATGCGCCAGGCGCCGGGGACGGCCGGCCGGCCGCCGCGCGGGACGATCGTGCGCCTCTACGACGAGGCCGGCCGTCCGGTGCCCAGGGGCGCCACCGGCCGGATCTTCGTCGGCAACAAGATGGCCTTCGAGGGCTACACCGGCGGCGGCGGCAAGGAGATCATCGACGGCCTGCTCTCGTCGGGCGACGTCGGCCACTTCGACGCGGCGGGGCGCCTGTTCGTCGACGGGCGCGACGACGAGATGATCGTCTCGGGCGGCGAGAACGTCTTCCCGCGCGAGATCGAGGACGTCCTGGCCCGCCACGAGGACGTCGAGGAGGTCGCGGTCATCGGCGTGGAGGACGAGGCCTTCGGCCAGCGCCTGAAGGCGTTCGTGGTCCGCCGCGGCGACGCGGAGGTCACGCCGGACGAGCTGAAGGCCCATGTCAAGGCGAACACCGCGAGCTTCAAGGTCCCGCGCGAGGTGGTCTTCCTGGCCGAGCTGCCGCGCAACGCGACCGGGAAGGTCCTCAAGCGCGACCTCGATGGCCGCTGACGCGGCGGCGCCCGCCCAGCGGCCGGTCCGCCTGCTGTTCGTCTGCATGGGCAACATCTGCCGCTCGCCGACCGCGGAGGCGGTGATGGCCGAGGAGCTCGACCGGGCCGGCCTGGCCGGCCGGGCGCAGGTCGACAGCGCCGGCACGGGCTCCTGGCACGTCGGCGAGCCGCCGGACCCGCGGTCCGCCGCGGCGGCCGCGCAGCGGGGGATCGCGCTGGCCGGCGCGGCGCGGCAGGTGACGCCGGAGGACCTGACGCGCTTCGACGTCGTCCTCGCCATGGACCGCTCCAACCGCGACGCCCTGGAGCGTTTGGCGCCGGACGCCGAGGCGCGGGCCCGCGTGCGGCTGCTGCGCGAGTTCGACCCGGCCGCCGTGGCCGCCGGCGACCTCGACGTCCCCGACCCCTACTACGGCGAGGGCGACGGCTTCGCGCACGTCCTCGACGTCGTCCAGGCCGGCTGCGCCGGGCTGCTGCGGGCGCTGCGGGAGGACGGCCGGCTGTGAGCGTGGCCGCGGCGCTGGCCGCGGCCCTCGGCCGGCCCGTCGCCCGGCTGCGCCCCGTCCCGGGCGGCGACCTCAACGACGCCTACGCCGCCGAGCTCGGCGACGGGCGGACGGTGTTCGTCAAGACCCACGCCGACCCGCCGCCCGGCGGCTTCGAGGCGGAGGCCGCCGGGCTGCGCTGGCTCGCCGCGGCCGGCGCGCTGCCGGGCCCCGACGTGCTCGCCGGCGCGCCGGGCCTGCTCGCGCTGTCCTGGGTGGACGAGGCGCCGCCCGGCCGCCTC
>JAICJK010000225.1 GCA_025928415.1 Solirubrobacteraceae bacterium
CTCTACGGCCTGTCGCCGCAGCTCTTCTCGGTCGTCTTCGGAGCCAACGCGCTGGGGATCGTGGCGCTGAGCCAGGTCAGCGGCGCGCTGGTCGCGCGGACCGGCCCGCGCCGGCTGCTCGCGCTCGGGATGTGCGCCAGCGCGGGCGGTGCCGCCGTCCTGCTGCTCGGCGCGCTCGCGGGGCTCGGGCTGTGGGGGCTGCTGGTGCCGCTGTGGGTGGTCGTGGCGAGCATCGGGCTGATCGCGCCCAACGCGACCGCGCTGGCGCTCGCGAGCCACGGCGAGCACGCCGGCAGCGCCTCCGCGCTGATCGGCATGGCGCAGTTCTCGCTCGGCGCGGTCGCCGCCCCGCTGGTCGGGCTGGGCGGCGGCGACTCGGCGGTCGGGATGGCGACGGTCATCGCCGCGCTGGGCGCGGGCGGCCTGGCGACCTTCGCGGCGCTGACCCGGGGCGACCGCCCGGCGGCGGCGCAGCCTCAGGCGCCGCGGACCGCGCGCACCTGGTAGACCGACGTGAAGCCGCTCTCGAAGCCGTTGCGGGCGGCGCGCAGGTAGAGCCGCCAGACGTTCAGGCGCTCGGAGCCGACGAGCGCCTCGGCCCGCGGCAGGTCGGACTCGAGGTTCCGGACCCAGTGGGTCAGCGTCCGGGCGTAGTGGGCGGCGTAGCCCTCCACGTGCTCGGTCACCAGGCCGGCGCGCTCGATCGCGGCCTGCACGCGCGAGAGGTGCAGCGGCGCGGCGTCGGCGAACACGTAGCGCTCGGAGAACGGGCCGGCCTCGGCGTCGGTGTGGCGCAGGCGGGCGATCCCGTGGTTGAGCAGCCGCGCGCCCGGCTCGAGCAGCCCGGCCAGCAGCGCGGCGTAGCGGTCGATGTTCACCGCGCCGACGTGCTCGACCATGCCGATCGAGGCGATCGCGTCGAAGCGCTCGTCGCGCAGGTCGCGGTAGTCCATGACGCGGATCTCGACCTTGTCCGCGACGCCGTGCTCCTCCGCGCGCTGCCGGGCGCGCGCGGCCTGCGGCTCGGACAGCGTGATGCCGACGACCTGCGCGCCGTGGTGCTCGGCCGCGTGCACGGCGAAGCTGCCCCACCCGCAGCCGACGTCGAGCACGCGCATCCCCGGCTCGAGCGCCAGCTTGCGGCAGACGACCTCGCGCTTGTTGGCCTGGGCGTCCTCCAGCGACTGGTCCGGCGACTCGAAGATCGCGCATGAGTAGGTCATCGAGTCGTCGAGGAACAGCGCGAAGAAGTCGTTGGAGAGGTCGTAGTGGTGGCGCACCGACCGCGAGTCGCGCCCGATGGAGTGGCGGCGGCCCTGCGGGCGCAGCTCGGCGGCGGGGATGGCCGGCGGGCGCTGGAGCCCGGCGGCGCGGACGCCGGCGAGCACGAGCCTGCGCCGCGCGGGGCCGTCGATCGGCGGCGGCGACCAGGTCCGCAGCAGCCGGGCCACGGCGTCCATGTCGTCCACCTGGATCTCGCCCGACACGTAGGCGCGCCCGAGGCCGAGCTGGCCGGGGGCGCGCAGCAGGTGCGCGACGGCCTTGGGGGAGCGCACGGTGAACGTCGGGACGCCGTCCTCGGGCGCGGTGGCGGGCAGCTCGCCGCCGTCCCAGAAGCGGACCTTGAACGGGCGGTCGGGAAGCGCGTGCTCGAGCTCGTGGCGCAGCACGTCGGGTCGCGAGAAGGCCATCCCGACAGCCTTTCACAAGGGCGCGGGGCGACCGGACCCGGCCGCCGGCGCCCTACGCGGCGGCGATGCCCACCGGGCAGGAGACGCCGGTGCCGCCCAGCCCGCAGTAGCCGTTGGGGACCTTGTGCAGGTACTGCTGGTGGTAGTCCTCGGCGTAGTAGAAGGGCTTGGCGGGCGCGATCTCCGTGGTGATCGGCGTGCTCCGGCCGGCGACGGCCAGCGCCTCCTGGTAGCGGTCGCGCGAGGCCTCGGCGGCCGCCTGCTGGGCTTCGGAGGTGGTGTAGATCGCCGAGCGGTACTGGGTCCCGATGTCGTTGCCCTGGCCCATGCCCTGCGTCGGGTCGTGGCCCTCCCAGAAGACCTTGAGCAGGTCGGGGTAGGAGATCTGCGCGGGGTCGAAGACGACCTGCACGGCCTCGGCATGGCCCGTGGCGCCGCTGCAGACCTCCTCGTAGGTCGGGTTGGGCGTGATGCCGCCCTGGTAGCCGGCGGCCGTCGAGATGACCCCGGGGGTCTGCCAGAAGACGCGCTCGGCGCCCCAGAAGCAGCCCAGCCCGAAGTAGGCGATCTCGCTGCCGGCGGGGAACGGGCCCTGGATCGGCGCGCCGTTGACCGCGTGGCGCTCCGCGGTGGGCAGGGCCTCGGGGCGCCCGGGCAGCGCGTCCTCGGGGGCGACCATCTCGGACTTGCGGCGGGAGAAGAGCATGTCCTCAAGGGTAGCTGCGGCTCCCATAGACTCGGCGCGATGCGAGCGGCGACGATCTCCGACGGGCAGGTCGGCGTGCGGGAGCACCCCGATCCCGAGCCGGGGGACGGCGAGGTCCTCGTGCGGGTGCGCGCCGCGGGCCTCAACGGCGCCGACCTCATGCAGCGCGCCGGCCGCTACCCGGCGCCGCCCGGCGAGCCGCAGGACATCCCGGGCCTCGAGCTCGCGGGCGAGGTCGCCGCGGTGGGCCACGCGGCTCCGCGCTTCGCCGTCGGCGACCGGGTCATGGGCATCGTGGGCGGTGGCGGGCAGGGGGAGCTGTGCACGGTCCACGAGCGCCAGCTCATGCCGGTGCCGGAGGGCCTGCCCTGGCCGCAGGCGGGCGGGCTGCCCGAGGTCTTCACGACCGCGCACGACGCGATCTTCACCCAGGGCGGGCTGCGCACGGGCGAGCGCCTGCTCGTCCACGGCGCGGCGGGCGGCGTCGGCACTGCCGCCGTGCAGCTCGGCGCGGCGGCCGGCGCGCACGTCACCGCGACGGTGCGCAACCCGGAGGCGCGCGACGGCGTGCGGGAGCTCGGCGCCCACGAGGTCGTCGACCCCGAGGGCTTCGCCGCCGGCGGGCCGTTCGACGTGATCCTCGAGCTGGTCGGCGCGCCGGACTTCCCGGCGAACCTCGAGGCCGTCGCCACCGGCGGGCGGATCGTCGTCATCGGCGTCGCCGCCGGCGCGAAGATCGAGCTCAACCTGCTGGCGCTGATGGGCCGGCGGGCGACGCTGCGCGCCTCCACGCTGCGCGCGCGACCGCTCGAGGAGAAGGCGCTCACGGCGCGGGCGGTCGAGCGGGAGGTGCTGCCGGGCTTCGCGCGTGGGGCCCTGCGCGTCCCGGTCGCCGAGACGTTCGCCCTGGACGACGTGGCCGCGGCCTACGAGCGCTTCGCCGCGGGCGGCAAGCTCGGCAAGGTCGTCCTGACGATGGACGGGTAGCGACGCCCGTGCCCGCCCGCCCGTGAACGCCGTCGAGCGCCTGTGGCGCGGCTTCCAGGGCCGCGATTGGGCCGCCGCCCGGCGCCAGCTGCACCCCGGTGCGCAGATCTCCTGGCCGCACACCGGCGAGCTGCTGGGGGTGGACGAGTACCTCACCGCGCGCCGCCGGCAGCCCGGCGAGCACATCGTGCAGGTCCATGCGATCACCGGGCACGCCGAGGACCACCCGATCGCCGTCCGCGCGACCGTCCACTCCGACGACGGGACCTGGCACGTCGGCGGCTTCTACGACCTGCAGGTCGCGCGCATCTCCGGCGGGGTGGAGCTGTGGGTCGCCGAGGGCCGCGCCGCGATCCCCGACTGGCGGCGCTAGGCGGGCTCGGCCTCAGCCCGGCGGGTCGGAGGCCAGCCGGGCGGCGATCACGATGTCGGGCCGCGCGCCGTCCGGCTCGCGCTGGTAGGCGCGCAGCACGCCCTCCTCGCGGAAGCCCGCGCGCGCGGCCACCGCGCGCATCGCGCGGTTGGAGGTCTCGGTGAAGAGCTGCAGCCGGTCGAAGCCCAGGTGCCCGAAGACGAGCCGGCAGGCCAGCGCGAGCGCCCGGGTGCCGGCGCCGGACCCGCGCCCGGCCGGCGCCACCCACAGCCCGACCTCGGCCCGGCGATGGCGCCAGGAGACGTCGTGGAGCAGCAGCGCGCCGCCCAGGGCGTCGTCGCGGGCGCGGGCGATGGCGAAGCGCGCCCAGGTGCCGCGCTCGCGCGCCCGGACCTCGGCCGCGGTCTCCTCGGCGATGCTGCGCTCGGTGTGCGGGGTCGCGCGCCCGACGCGGCGGTGCAGGGCGGGGTCGTCGGCGAAGGCCCGCGCGAACGGGGCGAAGTCGGGCTCGCGGAGTGGCCGCAGGACCACGACGCCGTCGTCGACGCGCGGGGGGAAGGCCAGCGGCGGGCTCACGGGAGGCCCATTCAGTACGGCGGCAGGTCGGCCCACCACGCGCCCAGCGCGCGGAACGCCGACCAGAAGGCGCGCTTGGCGGACTCCTCGTCCAGCGCGTCGTCGATGTCCGGCGTGTAGAGGGCCTCGATCGACGGGGTCAGCACCTGCAGCTCGCCGGGGCGCGCGGCGACCGGCCGGGCGAGCGGGACGTCGAGGTCGTTGAGGACGGCCAGCGCCTGCTCGCCCATCACCACGACGAGCTTCGGCTGGACGATCGCGAGCTCCTCGACCACGCGCGCCAGGCAGGCGTCGTCGGCCAGCGACGTGTCGCTCACCGGGCACTTCACGCAGACCGTCCCGTAGACCGCCAGGGGATCGATCTGCAGCCGCTTGAGCGACTTCATCAGCGCGGTGCCGCTCCGGCCGTAGAAGGCGACGCCCTCCTCGATCTCCGAGAGCGTCGGGGCGAACTTGAGCAGGAACACGTCGGCCTGCGGATGCCCGGAGCCGAGGACGGGCATCAGGTTGCCGCGCGGGCAGTGACGGCACGCCTGGACCTCGCGGGTCAGCGCGTTGAGCTCGCGGATCGCCCGCTCCAGGTACTTCTCGCGGATCTCGTCGTCGGTCGCAGGCATGGGCAAGGTGGGCCCGTCCTTTGACGGCTCGCGGGGGTGCTCCTGCTCCTGCATCACGCCTTGCGCGTCGCGC
>JAICJK010000491.1 GCA_025928415.1 Solirubrobacteraceae bacterium
CGCAGGAGGTAGCCCGCTGCCGCGGCGACGGCCGCCGTCCACCGCGCGCGGCGGGCGCGGTCGACGTGCGGACCGAGCAGGAAGTCGATCGTCGCGATCTGCTCGCCGACGAACATCGTGTTGACCCCGACCGAGGAGCCCGACGCCTCCCTGGCCGGGAACGACCCGTCGGCGCGCTGCCCGGTCGCCAGGAAGCGGTCCATCGCGGCCGAAGCCTCGGCGCGCTCCTGCCGGTGGGCTGCCGGGTCGCGGTGGACCAGCGCCGCGGCGACGACCGTCGGGCCCAGCAGGCACCGCGAGCACGAGCTGTCGCCGACGTGCCAGCGGCCCGAGGAGAACCACAGGCGATCGCCCGGTCCCGAGCGCGTGGCGAGGTCGTCCAGCCGCTCGGTCAGATAGCCGGTGGCGGCGCGCGAGGCCGCGGCGACCGACGGGCTGTTCGCCGCGTGGGCCGGCGCGGGGAGCGGCCCGAGCAGCAGCGCGGCGGCGAGCGCGAGCAGGCGGACGAGGGGGGCGGGGACACGGCGCACGGTCTCCCGGTCGTCGGCACGCCAACGCGCCCCGCCAGGCCGTCCGGGGGCGATCTGGACCCGTGTTGGACAGATGCACCGCCGACCGGTCGGATCCCGCCGCGCTGCCGTCGCGCGCCCGGGCGCCTCGGCGTGCGGCCGAGCGGCCTGACCGGACCTTCCCGGATCTGGACAGAAGTCCGATCGCGGGGGAGGATGAGTGTGCTTTCCTTGTTCGCGGGCTGCCAATCCGGCTGGGCGGCCGCCCGCGCCGGCGGACGGCGTTCGGGGGTGGATACTCACGGAGGAGCACGCAGTGACCGATGAAGCCACGCAACACGAGCAACGCCGCCGGCGCAGCCCGGAGCGGCGGCGTTCGTCGACCGAGTGGCGCAGCAGCGTCGTCCGCCTGGCCGGCACGATCTTCGAGGCGCCGAGCGGCACGACCGTCCTGCGCCGCGACCGCGTCTACCGGTTCGCGCTCGTCGCGGCCGACCTGCTCGCGGCCGTCCTGGCCATGGTGGTCGCGGTGACCGTGATCGGCGACGACGGGCTGCGGCTCCCGGCGCTCTTGGCCGCGGCGATCGTGGTCCCGATCAGCAAGGTCATCGGCCTGTACGACCGCGACGACCTCGTGCTGCGCAAGTCGACGCTCGACGAGTCGCCGGCGCTGTTCCAGCTCGCCACGCTCTACGCGCTGGGGTTCTGGCTGCTGAGCGGCACGCTGGTCGCCGGCCGCCTGGCCAACGGCCAGGTGCTCGCCCTCTGGGGTCTGCTGTTCGCCTTCGCGCTCGTGGGCCGGTGGGTCGCCCGCAAGCTCGCGGACGCCTTCGCGGAGACCGAGCGCTGCCTCGTCGTCGGCGACCTGCGGGGCTCGGGCGCCATCGAGGAGAAGCTCGAGGCGGGCGGTCCGATCAACGCCGCCGTGGTCGCCCACCTGCCCCTGGACCTCGACGGGGACCGCGGCGCGGCCCTGCAGCGGCTGGAGCAGGCGATCCGCCGCAACGACGCCCACCGCGTCATCCTCGCGCCGCGGGCGGCCGACAGCGACGCGGTCCTGGACGCGATCCGGCTGATCAAGGGCCTCGGCGTCCGGGTCAGCCTGCTGCCGCGGCTGTTCGAGGTCGTCGGCTCCTCCGTCGTCTTCGACGACCTCAACGGCGTGACCGTGCTCGGGGTCCGGCGCTTCGGGCTCACGCGCTCGTCGGCCCGCGTCAAGCGCGCCACGGACCTGCTCGGCGCCGGGCTCGGCATCCTGGCGACGGCCCCGGTGATGGCGGTCCTGGCCATCCTCATCCGGCTGGACTCGCACGGGCCGGTGTTCTTCCGCCAGGACCGGGTGGGCCGCAACGGGCGCCCGTTCGAGATGCTCAAGTTCCGGTCGATGGTCGACGGCGCCGAGGCGCGCCGGGCCGAGCTCGAGGCCTTCAACGAGTCCGACGGCGTCTTCAAGATCGCCGAGGACCCGCGGGTCACGCGCATCGGGCGCTTCCTGCGCAAGACGTCGCTCGACGAGCTGCCGCAGCTCCTGAACGTGCTGCGCGGCGACATGAGCCTCGTCGGCCCCCGGCCGCTCGTCGCCGACGAGGACGCGCTCGTGCAGGGCTTCCACCGCCGGCGGCTGCACCTCACCCCGGGCATGACGGGGCCGTGGCAGATCCTGGGCGCCAGGAAGGTCCCCCTGCAGGAGATGGTCACCATCGACTACCTCTACATCGCCAACTGGTCGCTGTGGACCGACGTGAAGATCATGCTGCGCACGGTCGTCCACATGCTCAGCCGCCGCGGTATGTGAGCCGGCCGGCCGCCTGGCGGCGGTCGACCATCCGTCCAAGCCGCGCCACGTGAGGCGAGCGCGCGCCGGGGCGCGCCGACCCCACGGGCATGGTCTACGTCGCCGGCCTCGTGCTCCTGCTGTGGTCCGCCGCCTCGCTGCTCGTGCTCGCGCTGTGCAGCGCCGCGGCCCGTGGCGACCGGCAGGAGCGTGCCGCGCGCCGCACCGCCCGCGTCCAGGCCAGGCTGCGCGCCTGCCCCGCGCCCGCCGCCCGGCGGCCGGCCGGCTCACATACCGCGGCGGCTGAGCATGTGGACGACCGTGCGCAGCATGATCTTCACGTCGGTCC
>JAICJK010000657.1 GCA_025928415.1 Solirubrobacteraceae bacterium
CGAAGCCGCGAGGAAGCCGGCGACCGTGTCGACGAGCTCGGGCTTGTCGATCCAGGGCCAGTGGCCGGCCTCGGGCAGGCGCAGCACCTGCGCGTCGCCGCCCAGCGCATCGGCGTAGGCCTGGGCGACGCGCGCGGGGATGTAGGGATCGCGCTCCCCCCAGGCCACCAGCGCGGGGCAGTCCAGGCCGCCGAGCCCGGCCCCCGCCGCGGCGAGGGCGCGCGGCGGCGCCGAGCGGTAGAGGCGCAGGATCGCCCGCTGGGTGCCGATGTCGAAGTGGGCCATGACCTGGTCGATGAACCAGCCGGGCATCGGGCCGGGGGCGGGGCTCGCCTCCCGCAGCAGCAGGCTGGCGGTCGGCCGCCACACCGCCCCCATCGCCGCCTCGCCGAGGATCGGCAGGCGCCACACGCGCGCGAGGCGGTGCCAGCGGTAGCCCGCCAGGAGCGGGACGGCGTCGAGGACCACCAGCCGCTCGACCCGCTCGGGGCGCCGCTGGGCGAGCACCAGGGCGACGGCGCCCCAGTCGTGCACGACGAGCCGGACCCGGTCGATCCCGCGCGCGTCCAGGAACGCCTCGAGCCAGTCCGGGTAGCCCTCCAGCGTGTAGCGCCCGTCGCCGCGCTTGCCGCTGCGCCCGAAGCCCGGCAGGTCGGGCGCCAGGCCGCCGGTCCGCTCCAGGAACGGCAGCCAGTCGTCGCTCGACGTCGGCACGCCGTGGACGTAGAGGACCGGGGCTGACGGGGCGCCGTCCGGAGCGGGCGCGCTGCGCCAGAAGACGGGCTGCCCGGCCATCGACCCCGTGTGCTCGGACACCGTGGGCATGCGGGCGCGCAGGTTACCGTTGGCGCGATGCGCACCCTGCTGCTCGGCGAGGCCCTCGTCGACCTGGTCTGCGAGCACCCGGCCGCCTCGCTGGCGCAGGCGACGGCCTTCGTCCCGCACTTCGGGGGAGCGCCCGCCAACGTGGCGGTGACCGCCGCGCGCGCCGGCGCGGCCGTGGCGCTCGCGGGCGGCGTCGGGGACGACGGCTGGGGCGCCTGGCTGGCCGAGCGCCTGCGGGCCGAGGGCGTCGACCTCGCGTTCTTCGCGCGCGTGCCGGGCCTGCGCACGCCGGTGTCGTTCGTCACCGTCGACGCCGCGGGCGAGCCCGCGTTCCTCTTCCACCCCGAGGGCCTGGACGCGATCGTGGCCGCCCTGGCCGAGCGGATCGACGCCGCCGTCGAGGCCTGCGACGCGCTCTTCCTCGCGCTCAGCCTGCTCACCGGTCCGGATCAGCGCGCGGTGGCCATGCGCGCCAGGGAGCGGGCGCTGGAGCTCGGGCGCCCGGTCGTCGTGGACCCCAACCTGCGCCTGGACCGCTGGGCGGATCCGGCCCAGGCCGCCGAGGTCGCCCGCGCCGCGGCGCGCGGCGCCTTCCTGGTCAAGTGCAACCGCGCGGAGGCGCGCCTGCTGACCGGCGAGCGCGACCCGGCGCGCGCCGCCGAGGCGTTGCTGGCCGGCGGCGCTCGGCACGCCGTCGTGACGCTCGGCGCCGGCGGCGCGCTGCTGCGCGGGCCGGGCCTGCGGGCCGACG
>JAICJK010000648.1 GCA_025928415.1 Solirubrobacteraceae bacterium
GGCCAGCCCGCCGCAGTCCAGCAGCGTCCCGCCGGCGCTGACGTCGACGGTCTGGCAGGTCAGCGTCGCCCCGGCGTCGTGGCCCTGCCCGTCGAGCGGGGTGGCGAGCGCGGGCAGCCGGACGGCCAGGCGCACGTGCTGACGCTTGTCGGACTGGCGGACCCCGTCGGCCACGACGAAGCGCAGCGCGTTGCCGTCCTCCAGGTAGAGCATGCCGGTGAGCATGATCAGGTGGCCGTCGTGGTCGAAGGAGAGCTGCGACGGCGCGGGCAGGAAGCCGGCACCGGGCGGCAGCGGCTCGGTCATCGCGAGCAGCGCCTCGTCGCCGTGGACCGAGGCGACCCGCGGCGTGACGCACGCCTCGCCGACGTACACGCTCACCTGCTGGTAGTCGCGCAGACGGCGCATGATCTTTCATCGTCATCGGCCGCTCGCGCCGAGACTTCAGACCCTCGCTGCGAAGCGTCGTGCAAGCTCGAAGCGCACGCTGATCACCAGCTGCTGCAGGAGCTCCCGGTCGGTGGGGTCGATGTCGTCGAAGGCGATCCCGCAGCCGACCGTGGTCACGCGCGCGATGTGGCCCGAGGCGACGACGACGTCGCGGGTCCCCGGCAGCTCGATGCTGACCTCGAGCGGGTCCCCCGCGGCGCCCAGCGACGGGTCGGCGAGCAGCGCGCCCCCGGCGCCGACGTCGATCGTGGGGATCTCGCGCGTGCCCTCGCCGGGGCGCCGCGGCAGGACGACCAGCGCGGTCAGCTCGATCTGCAGGCGCGCGTCGGCGCGCTTGTTGCGCAGCTGTCCGGGGCCGCGGACCTGGAAGGCCAGGACGCCGTTGCGCCCGCCGCGATCCACCATCCCGGTCAGCATCACCGGGCGGCCGTCGTGCAGGAAGGCGACCTCGCCCCGGGCCGGGAGCAACAGCGTCTCCGGCAGCTGCACGGGGTCGACCTCCAGGTAGGCGATGTCCCCCGAGATCGCCGCGACCACGCCGGTGACCGGCGCGTGGGCGAGGTTGATCGAGACCGGCTGGTAGTCGCGCAGACGGCGCACGGTGCCCAGTTCATCGGCTGTGGCCCCGCGGGCTTCAGCGCCGTCCTATCATCGACGGTGGATGGCCGGGTCGCCCGATCTCTTCGTGGTCTGCAAGAACTGCGGTTCGGAGGTGAGCCCGTACATCACGGAGTGCCCGTACTGCGGTCAGCGGCTGCGCAAGCGCGCGCCCAAGATCGAGCGCGACGCGGAGGGCGGCTCGCGCCCGAAGGTCCCGCGCAGGCTGCCCAAGCCGACCCTCGGCCCGCTGCGCCACGGGGAGATCCCGGGCATCCGGATCGACGAGACCCGCCGCCCGTACGCGACGATCCTGCTGGTCGGCCTCAGCGTCGCCGGGCTGATCCTCCTGGCCTTCGTCCACAAGGCCGACGTCGCGGTGACCGGGCCGATCGACGGCGAGTGGTGGCGCGTGGCGACGTCGCCGTTCGTGTACTCCAACCCCTGGTACGAGTTCGCCGCGGTGCTGACCATCGGGATCTTCGGCTGGCTGCTCGAGCGCCGCCACGGCCCGCTGCTCGTGCTGATCGTGTTCTTCGCCTGCGGCTCGGGCGGGATCGCCGCGGCC
>JAICJK010000646.1 GCA_025928415.1 Solirubrobacteraceae bacterium
CCCGCCGGGGCCGCAGTGCAACGCCCGCGGGCTGACGCCGCTGGGCGCCTACCTGGTCCGGCGCCTGATGGCCGCGCACGTGCTCATCGAGGTCGACCACCTCAGCGAGCGCGCGCGGGACAGCGTCCTCGCGCTGGCGCGTAGGCACCACTATCCGGTGATCTCCAGCCACAACGGGACGGGCGGGTCGTGGACGCCGTCCCAGCTGCGGCGCCTGGCCGCGGTCGGGGGGCTGGCCTCGGTCACGCCCGGCACGGCCCCCGAGCTGGTCGCGAAGATCCTGCGCCAGGCGCGCTACCGCACCCGCGGTCGCGTCGCGGGCGTCGGGATCGGCACCGACACCGGCGGGTTCTCGTCGCTCCCGGGGCCGCGCGCGGACGCCTCCGCGCATCCGCTGCGCTACCCGTTCCGGGCCTACGCCGGCGGTGTGACGTTCCGGCGCGAGCGCACCGGGCAGCGGGTCTTCGACCTCAACACCGACGGCGTGGCGCAGTACGGCCTGCTCGCCGACCTCATCGCCGACATGCGCCGCGTCCCGCACGGCCGCAGGGCGCTGGCGCTGCTGTTCTCCTCCGCCGAGGCGTACCTGGAGATGTGGCAGCGGTCCGGCGCCCGCGGCTGAGCGGGGTCACCAGTAGTGCCGCCGGCCCAGGACCGCGCGGTCCATGGAGCCGAGCAGCCACAGGATGGCGCCCACGACGATCAGGATGATGCCGATCGTCCAGAGGATCCCGGCGCTGAAGATGACGCCGAGGATGAGGAGGATGATGCCGAGCAGGATCACGTGTGCACCTTGCTGGAGGGGTTCATGACGAGCGTTGGTGTGCCCGGTACGGCGCCGAGGCATGCGCGGACCGCCGGCGCCCCCTCCCACGGCGCCGCGTCCCCCGGACACCCCGTCCGTCCGCCGGGCGGCGCGACGGGTAGGGGAGGAGGCGATGACGCGCCACGCCAGCGAACCGGCGCCCGAGGGGCTCGCCAGCGGCGTGCAGATGATGGCCGCGCGCGCGGTCGACCAGCTCGACGAGATCGCCGGCGGCCCGGCGCGGCGCCGGGTGATCCTGCTGCTGGCGGCCGTGCTGGCGCTGTCGTCGGCCGACGCGGCGACGATCGGCGCGGTCGCGGCCGAGCTCGAGCCCGCCCTGGGCATCACCCACGCCGACGTGGGCCTGCTCGTCTCGACGGCCTCGCTGGTGGCCGCCGTCACGACCGTGCCCGTCGGGGTGCTCACCGACCGCGTCTGCCGCACGCGGCTGCTCGCGGCGAGCATCGTCCTGTGGGCCTTCGCGATGTTCGCCAGCGGGCTGGCGACGTCGTTCGCGATGCTGCTGCTGGCCCGGGTCTTCCTGGGCGGCGTGCTGGCCACCGCGGGCCCGCCGGTGACCTCACTGGTCGGCGACTACTTCGCGCCGCGCGAGCGCGGCCGGGTCTACGGGCTGATCCTCAGCGGCGAGCTCGCGGGGATCGCCATCGGCCTGCTGGTCAGCGGGACGGTCGCCGGCGTGCTCTCCTGGCGCGCGTCGTTCTTCGTGCTGTCCGTGCCGGCCCTGGCGCTGGCGTGGGCGATCGAGCGCCATCTGCACGAGCCGGCGCGCGGCGGCGCCGGCCGGCTCGCCGCGCCGGCCGACGACGGCCA
>JAICJK010000188.1 GCA_025928415.1 Solirubrobacteraceae bacterium
CGCGCAACGGGTGCCGCATCGTGTTGACCGCCGTCACCTGGAAGTCCGAGCCGACGAGCACCTCGAGCTCCGTCCCGTCGGCCTTGCGGACGTGGGCCTCGTACGGCGACCCGTGGTCGACGTCGGTCTCCACGCGCTCGACCGTCCCGCCCGGGACCTTGGCCTCCGCGGCGGCCTTGACCTTGGCCGCCACGTCGCTCGCCAGCGCGACCTCGGACTTCCCGTCGGCGCCGACGTGGCCGCCCGGCTTCGTCGGGTCGCGCCGCGCGCCGCGGGGGCCGCCGGGCCCGGGCTGCCCGGCGCCGTACGGGCCCGGCGCCGCCTGCGTGGTCGTGGGCGTGGTGGCGGTCGAGCTCCCGCCGGATGCCGCGTCGGCCAGCGCCGAGCCGCCGAGCGCGAGCGCGCCGAGCGACGCGCCCACCGTGGCGACGCGGGCCGCCCTCCGGCGGAGCTTGCGAGTCTGGGACATGCTGCATTCCTCCTTGGTCGTGTGACTGGAGGCCAGCGTGGGCCACGGCCCTGGGCCCAGCCGCGGAGGACCCTGAGAGGCGCCCGAGAGCCGTCCGGGCCCCCGGCGTCAGCTTCCCGCCGGCCCCCATCCAGGATCCGGCGGGGCCACGAGGTCGATCATGTGGGCGATGCCGGCGAGCTCGATCGCCCGGCGCACCGGGCCATCGCCGACCTGCACCCGGAACGACCAGCCGTCGCGGCGGGCGTCGGCGCTGCAGGCCACCAGCAGCCACAGGCCGGTGGAGTCGCAGAAGGTGACGCCCCGCAGATCGGCCACGACGCTGGCGCCCGGCGACCGCTCGGCCGCCACGAGGTCGCCCAGGACCGCCGCCGTGGCCATGTCCAGCTCGCCGCGCGCCACGATCGAGGTCCCGGCGGGGGAACGATCGGCGACGGCGGCGGAGAAGTCAGGCATGGCCGACGGGGTCGGGATCCGGCTCGGGATCGGGATCGCGGTCCGGGGGCAGCTCGACGCGGAACGTCGAGCCCTCCCCGGGCTGGGAGCGGACGCTGATCCGGCCGCCCTGGGCGTCGACGATGCGGCGGCTGATGGCCAGGCCGAGGCCCGCCCCGCCGTTGCGCCGCGCGCCCTGCTCGAAGGGCAGGAAGATGCGCTCGAGGTCCTCGGCCGGGATGCCGACGCCGGTGTCGATCACGTCGAGCGCGAGCTCCTGGGCGGCGTCGCGGCGCAGGCGCACCGTGACCTCACCGCCGGCTTCGGTGAACTTGACGGCGTTGGCGATCAGGTTGTAGAGGACCTGCTTGAAGCGGTGCGGGTCCAGGCGGTGCACGCCGACGTCCGGCGCGTCGGCCGCCAGCGCGATCTCCCGGTCGCGCGCGAGACCGCCCATCCCCTGCACCACCTCCTCGACCAGCAGGTGCGGGCGGACGTCCTGCGGCGCGAAGTGCATCCGGCCCTCCTCGACGCGGGCCAGGTCGAGGACCTCCGACAACAGCCGGTCGAGGTGCTGGGAGCTCGTGTGGATGTGCCCGACGATCTCCTGCTGCTCGTCGCTCAGCTCCCCCAGCCGGCCCTGGACGAGCATCTCGCTGAAGCCCATCACCGTGGTCATCGGCGTGCGGATCTCGTGCGACATGCTCGCCAGGAAGGCGCTCTTGGCCTCGCTGGCCTGACGCGCCCGGTCGGCGCTGCGCCAGGCGCGCAGGGCCATGGCGACCAGCACGCCGGCGGCGACGACGAGCGCGGCGAGCAGCGCCCACGGCAGGTCCTTGTTCCAGCCCTCGACCGGCGCGTAGAGGCTGGCGGCGCTCGTCGTCCGGACGAGGATCCACGGCGTATGGGGAATGGCCACCGAGCTGAACGCACGCGCGCCGCCCGCGTAGGTCCCGTGCGCCGTCGGTGGCCCGCCGCGCAGGCGCTCGTGCAGCGCGCGGTCGAACGGCGCGCCGGGGCGGCTGTCGACCTCGCGGGCGTCGCCATGCAGGTGGTCGAGGATGTAGGCGCGCTGGGTCCCGATGCCCGGGATGCGCCTGAGGTAGGGCGCGAGCACCTGCTGCAGCTCGCTCTTCGGGGTGCTGACGAGCAGCACGCGGCGCCCCGCCCGCGAGCGATAGGGCACGGCGACCTCGACCACGGCGCGCCCGCCCGCGCGCTGGGTGGCGCTTAGCGCCGGCCGGCCGGCGAGCGCCTGCCGCAGGTGGTCGGCGGGGCCGGCACCGCGCTGCGCGCCGGCGGGCGACGATGCGATGACGGCTCCGCGCGCGTCGGCGACGAGGATCGCGGAGGCGCTGAGCCGCGACCGCACGGCGTCGAGCGCCGCCGGCTGCAGGCGCCGCGCGGCGAGCGTCCGCGCGGCGAGCCCGGCGTCGTTGGCGTAGGCCTGGTCGACGATCGTCTGGACCAGTGCCGCCGCCGTGCCCGACCCGCTCGAGAAGCGCTGGTCGAGCGTGCGCCGCGCGTCGCGCTGGCTCTGGGCCAGCGCCAGGGCGACCCCGGCGATCAGCAGGGCAGCGATCAGCGTCGCGGCGGCCAGCGTCGCACGACGCCGCCGGCGCATGATCCCGGTCACGGCGAGGCGGCCGTCGCGTCGTCGAGGCTGCATCCCGGCCCTCGCGCGGCCTGGACGATGATGCCCCGGAGCTGGTCCGCCGACGTCGCCTTGCTGGCGAACGCGTCGGCCGCCGTCTCGGCCACCTCGTCGGCCAGCACCTCGAGCGGCATGCCGGAGATCAGCACCACGACGCACTCCGGCAGCACCTGCTTGATCTCCGCCGCCAGATCGCGATGGGCGTCCCCATCGGGCAGCAGGCGGTCGAGCAGGACGACGTCGGGCCGGTGGACGAGGCCCTCGAGCACCTGGCGGGCGGAGGCGGCCTCGGCGACGACGCGCACGGCGGGATCGCCCGTGAACCAGCCGGCGATCAACGCGCGGAAGCCCGCCGAGTCGTCGCATACGAGCACGCGCAAGCCACCCCCATCTACCGGCATCACCCCAGGGTGCCCACACGTCGCCCGATCTATGCGCGATCGGCGAACGTTCTACCCATAGGGGCGGCGGCGAACCCCGATCGCCTCCGCGCGGGCCCCGATCGCCGCACGACATCGATCAGATGGCCGTTCGTGGGGCCGTTGCGGCATACACTGCGCCGTGGAGGAGCGGCAAGGGGGTCTTGGCCGCACACGCGCGTGTCCGAGCAAGAAGTTCAGCCCACCGAACCGGTGCTGTCCGCCAGCCAGGCGCTGGAGTTCATCGCCGACGCGAGCGCGGTGCTGTCGAGCTCGCTGGACTACGCGCAGACGCTGCGACGGGTCGTCCATCTGGCGGTCCCCGAGCTGGCCGACTGGTGCGGCCTCTACATCCTCGGCGACGACGGCAGCGAGTCGGAGATCACCAGCGGCCACGCCGACCCGCAGCTCGAGGCGATGCTCACGGACGTCCGCCGCCGGCGGCGTGCGCGCGACGGGGCCTCGGAGTCGCGCCGGGTCGCCCAGTCCGGCGAGCCGATCCTCGCGCGCGACGTGCGGGGGGCGCCGGCGGCCGACCTCGATCCCGAGCAGCGCCTGCTCGTGTCGCGCCTGGCGCCCCGCTCCTACATGCTGGTCCCGCTGCTGGCCCGCGGCCGGACGCTCGGGTCGCTGACGCTGCTCTCCGCGCGCGAGGGGCGCCACTACACCGAGGAGGACCTGTCGTTCGCCCAGGCGCTCGCGGCCCGCTGCGCCCTGGCGATCGACAACGCCCGCCTCCACGACGCGGCCGAGCGATCGCTGAGCCTGCTGGACACGGTGTTCGCCACGGCGCCGGTCGGCCTGGCCTTCCTCGACCGCGACCTGCGCTTCGTGCGGGTCAACGAGACGATGGCCGCGCTGGACGACACGCCGGTCGCCGAGCACGCCGGCAGGACGGTCGACGCGGTGCTGGGCGAGCCGGCCGGCGAGCTCGTCGTGCTGTACCGCCGCGTGCTCGAGACCGGCCGGCCGGTCTACGACCACGAGCTGCGCCGGGCCGAGGCGACGGCGGGCGGCCCCGTCCGGCACTGGAGCGTGTCGTGCACGCCGGTGCACGGGCCGGGCGGCGACGTCCTCGGCCTGACGGCCGTGGTCATCGACGTCACCGAGCGGCGCCGGCTGCTCGAGGCCGAGCGCGAGGCCCGCGCCCGTGCGGACTTCCTCGCGCGCGCCGGGTCGCTGCTGGACGAGTCGCTGGACTACGAGCAGACGCTGCGCGCCGTCGCCGAGATCGCGATCCCCGAGGTCGCCGACTGGTGCGCGGTCAGCATCCTCGACGAGACGGGGACCCTCCGCCAGGTCGCCGCCGCCCACGCCGACCTGGCCCAGCGGCGCCTGGGCGAGGAGCTCAACCGCCGCTTCCCGCCCGATCCGGCCTCCGACGCGGGCAGCGTGCGCGTCGCGCGCACCGGCGTGACCGAGTCGGTGCTGGACATCACCGACGACATGCTCGTCGCCGGCATCGCCGACCCGGAGCAGCTCGCGCTCGTGCGGCGGCTCGGGCTGCGCTCGGCGATCGTGGCCGCGCTGCGCGCGCGGGGCCGGACGCTCGGGACGTTCACGCTCGCCCATGCCGAGTCGGGGCGGCGCTTCGACGACGCCGGCGTCCAGCTCGCCGAGGAGCTGGCCCGCCGCGCCGGGATCGCGATCGAGAACGCGCGGCTGTACACGGAGCGCACGCGCATCGCCCACACGCTGCAGGCCAAGCTGCTGCCCGGGCGCCTCCCCGACGTCCCCGGCGCCGTGGTCGCCGCCCGCTACCGCGCCGCCGGGGAGCTCAACGAGGTCGGCGGCGACTTCTACGACGTGTTCGCGCGCTCCGAGCACGAGTGGGCGATGGTCGTCGGCGACGTCTCCGGCAAGGGCGCCGAGGCAGCCGCCATCACCGCGCTCGCGCGCCACACGCTGCGGGCCGGCGCACTGGACGACGACGCGCCGGGCAAGGCGCTGCAGCGCCTGAACGCCGCGATGCTGGCCCATGACGAGGCCGCCCAGTTCGCGACCGCGGTGCTCGCCTACGTGTCGGCCGCCGGCGAGGACCGCATCCGGGCGCGCCTGTCGCTGGCCGGCCACCCGCCCGCGCTCGTGGTCCGGCGCGACGGGCGCGTGGAGAGCGCCGGCGCCTTCGGGACCATGCTGGCGCTGCGGCCCGACCCGCTGTTCCACGACGCCGAGCTCGTCCTCGACCCCGGCGACGTGCTGCTGCTCTACACCGACGGCGTCACGGAGGCCGGCCAGCGCGGCGCGCCGTTCGGCCACCACGGCCTGCTGGAGCTGCTCGGCACGCTCGCGGGGCAGGACCCGCAGCGCATCGTCGACGCCGTCGAGCGCGCCGTCGTCGACGCCCAGGACGGCCAGCCCCGCGACGACATCGCGCTGCTGGCGCTCGCGCCGTCGCCGGGCTGAACGCCGCTCAGCGGCGCCCGCGCGCGGTCTCGCGGTGCGACGACAGGTCTGCCAGGAACGCGAGGGCGACGACGAACCACTCGAAGCCGGTCACCGCGTGGGTCCCGAGGTCCCACATGACGGCGTAGGCCAGCGTCGTCCACGGCAGCAGGAAGAAGCCGATCAGCGGCAGCAGCCGGCTGTCGAGCGACCGGCTGAGGATGTCGCTGAACAGCCAGACGGCGACGAGCGCCAGCCGCGGCGAGAACAGCGCGAGGACGAGGGCCAGGCACGGCACGGCCGCAACGCTACGCG
>JAICJK010000029.1 GCA_025928415.1 Solirubrobacteraceae bacterium
AGCCGGCGAGGCCGAGCGCGGCGCCGGCGGCGAGCAGCGCGAGCAGCGCCAGCGGCGCGGTCGCGATGCGGCGCGGGCACGGCCCGCGCGGGCGGCCGGCGTGCTCGGGCGGTCTGCTGGCATGCATGCGTCGTCCCTCCAGGTCGGTGTGTTCGGGCGGTCAGGTGCCGGAGCGCAGGGCCTCCACGGGCTCGAGCCAGGCGGCGCGCAGCGACGGGTAGGTGCCGGACAGCAGGCCGATCAGCGCGCCGACCACGGGCGCGCCGAGCGGGACCCACGGGTCGAGGACCGGCGTCCAGGTCCGGCTCGCCGAGACGCCGACGATCACCAGGGTGCCGGCGCTCGCACCGACGATGCCGCCGGCGAGCCCCATGGCCGCGCTCTCGAGCAGGAACTGGGCCGCGATGTGGCGGCGCGCGGCCCCGAGCGCGCGGCGCAGGCCGATCTCCCCCACCCGCTCGAGCACCGAGACGAGGGTCACGTTGGCGATCCCGATCGCGCCCACGAGCAGCGAGACCCCGCCGAGCAGCAGGAACAGGGCGTCGAGGTCGTTGCGGACCTCGCCGCGGAGCTCCCGCGGGTCCGGCGGCGCGGCGACCTTCAGCAGGCCGGGGTCGCCGGGGCTCAGGGCCACCGGGGCCTGCCGGACGATGAGGTCGACGGCGCCGAGGCGCGTCTCGACCTGGGCGAGGGCGGGCGCCCGCAGCCCGAACTCGCGGCGCGCCGTGCCCTCGGGCATGATCGCCGCGCCGAGCAGGGACGCCTGGCGGCTGACCGCCGAGAGCATCCCGATCACCGCGTAGAGGCGGTCGCCGACGAACACCGCGGGCTGCTGGTCGACCCGCGTGATGCCCAGCCTCCGCGCGGCGTTGGGGCCGAGCACCAGCACGCGGTCGGCGCGCCGGGAGTGGCCCTCGTCGAACAGGCGGCCGGCCGCGAGCTCGGCATGGACGGCGCGGAAGGCGCCCGGGGACGCGGCCTTCATCGGGAGCTGCACCGCGCCCGCCGCCAGCGGGTCGTTGATCGGCACGGAGCGGACGAGGGCGCCGCGCACGTCGACGTCGGCGAGCGTCCCCGCGGCCGCCACGCCGTTGAGCCTCCGCAGGCGCGCCTCGGCATCCCACGGCAGGACGGCGGCGCCCGCGCCGCCGGCGCGGGCCGACGGGCTGACCACCACGTCGGTGGCGGAGAGCTCGTCGAAGTGGCCGACGATCTGGCTGCCGGCGGTCTTGGAGAGCCCGAGCGTCGCGACCAGCGCGCCGATGCCGATCACGGTCCCGAGCACGGTCAGCAGCACGCGCGCGGGCCGCGCCACGAGCCCGGCGAACGCCTCCGCGGCCAGGTCGGCCGGGCGCATGCGCGGGCCGGGCGGGCCGGGCGGGCGGGCGCGCCGCGCTGCGCGGTCCGAGCGCGACGGGCGCCTCACGCGCCGTCCTCCGAGAGCTCCCCGTCGATGATGCGCACGCGCCGCGCGGCGTGCGCGGCCACCTCGTCCTCGTGGGTGACGATCACGACCGTCAGCCCCAGCGCGCCGAGCTCGTCGAACAGCGCGAGCACCGACCGGGTGTTCACCGAGTCGAGGTTCCCGGTCGGCTCGTCGCAGAGCATGATGGTCGGGTCGCCGAGCAGGGCGCGCGCGATCGCGACGCGCTGCTGCTCGCCGCCCGACAGCCGCGTCGGCAGAAAGCCGGCGCGGTGGGTCATGCCGACCCGCTCGAGCGCGCGCAACGCCCGCTCGTGGCGGCCGTCCCGCGCGGTGCCGCGGTAGACCTCGGCGAGCATCACGTTCTCGATCACGGGACGGTGGGCCAGCAGGTTGAACGTCTGGAAGACGAAGCCGATGCGCTGGGCGCGCAGCACTGCCCGCTCGCCGTCGCTCAGCCCGCCCACGTCGATGCCGTCGAGGCGGTACGTGCCGCAGGTCTGGCGGTCCAGGCAGCCCAGCACGTTCAGCAGCGTCGACTTGCCCGATCCCGAGGGGCCGAGGATCGCCAGCGAGGTCCCCCGCTCGAGCACGAGATCCACCCCGCGCAGCGCCACGACCGGCGGGTCGGCGCCGAAGACGCGCCCGAGGCCCTGCAGGGCCACGGCGGGAACCTCGGGCGGCGCGTCGTCCGCCACGAGCCGGCGGCCGTCGTGCGACGGCGCGCCGGGGGCGACGTCCGCGTCGGGGTGGGGCGTCAGGTGCCTCACGGCCCCACGCCCGGTCGCGTCCCGCCGCGGCCGCCGCGCGAGCCGACGGCCACCAGCTCGCCCGGCCGCAGCCGGTCCCCGCCGATCGCGCGGACCTCGACGAGGCCGTCGGCGGCCAGCCCGGGCGCGACGGTGACGAGGACCGCGCGCCCGCCGCGCCGCACCTGCAGCCGCGCGTTCCCGTCGCCGCCCAGCGAGAGCGCGCTGGCGGGGACGGCCATCACCCTGCCCTTGGTGGACTTGACGGCGATCGTGAGCTTCACCGACGCCCCCACGAGCGACACCGGCCCGGCCTCCGGGATCACCTGGAAGGAGAACCGGGACGGGTCGACCTTGTTGGTGCCCGGCGTGTCGGCGACGCGGCTGACCGTCCCGCGCAGCTTGACCCCGAGCTCCTGCTCCTCGATCAGGGCCCGGTTGCCCGGGCGCACGAGGCGGGCGTCGCCGGGCGCCAGCGACGAGTCGACGGCCAGGCGCGAGTTGGTCACGGTCATCGCGGTCCCCGACACCTGGCTGCCGCGCTTGGCCCGCACGGCGTCGACCCGCAGCGGCAGCGCCGGGAAGAACAGGACCTCGTCGGCCGGGACCTGCACACCGCCCGCGCGGGCCAGGCGGGCGACCTCGGAACGCGTGCGCCCCTCCTCCTCGGCCGCGGACCGGGCGACCGCCCGCATGGCGCCCACGTCGGTGGGCTCGCGCAGGAGGTGCAGGCGCTCGACGGCCAGGTGCGCCTGCGTGCGCGCGGTCCGCGCGCCGACGCGCGCCCGGTGCAGCTCCTCGCGGGCGATGCGGACGTCGCGCTGCGCCTGGACCAGGTCGTCGGAGGCCTTGCGGACCGCGCTCGGGCCCTCGGCCCGGACCGCCGCCGCGGTCGCCACCGCGGCGTCGAGGTCGGCGCGGGCCTGCGCCTCCGCGTCCTGCGCCTCCCGGACCGCGTCGGCGGCGGCGGTGCGCTCCGACGGCGCGGCGTCGAGCGGCGTCTCGTCGGCCTTCATGCGCGCCACCTGCGTCGCGTCGACGGCGATCGTCAGCGCGGCGCGCTTGGCCGCGACATCGGCGTCGGCCAGCGCCTGGTCGCGCCGGGCACCCGCGCCCACGGCGTCCTTGGCCGCCGGCGCGCTGGCAGCGAGCATGACCGCGGAGCGCTTCTTGTCCTCCGCGGCGCGGACGGCGAGGCGCGCCGTGTCGAGCGCGTCGGCCGCCGTCACGGCGTCGATGCGCGCCTGGGCGATGTCGGCCGCCGTCGGGGCCTGCCGCGCCTGGTCGATGGCGCTGAGCGCCTGCAGGTGCGCGTCCCGCGCCGCGGCGGCGGCGGCCTCGGCGGTATGGAGCTGGTCGAGCTGCGCGTCGGTCGGGCCGAACGGGTCCCAGCCCCGGCGCAGGTAGAACGACGAGACGGCGCCCTCCGTCCCGCTGTCGTAGCGCCCGTCGACGGCGCCCGGCGAGAAGCCGAAGCCCCGCAGCGCCCGCTCGAGCTGGAGCACGTCGGGCCCGGCGTCGCCCGGCCCGAGGTCGCGGTGCATCGGGATCGCGCCGGGGAGCACGAACACCGGCCGCCCGTCGACCGCCATCGCGAGCTGGCCGGCGGCCAGCCGCGCGCGGCGCACCGGCGCCCGCGTGACGACGTCGCTGCCGCCCTGCTTGATCTTCGACGTGCCGAGCACGACCGCCTGCGGCGCGCCGTACCGGACCGTCCCGCGGACGATGACCTCGGTGGACAGCGTCCGCCGCACCACGGGCGCGGTGATCGGCGACGCCTTGGGGGCGGCGGTGTCGGCGGCCACCTGCGCGGGCGAGCGGATCTGGCGCGCGGCCAGCCAGCCAACCAGCGCCAGGGCCACCACGGCGACGATTGCAAGCCCAGCCACCTGCCGCTTCCCGGACAGCCGGCGCCTCGCTCCGCTGGGCGGCCGAGCGTCCTGGGCTCCGCCAGGGGGCAGCTCCGAGCCGACTGCCATCCCCCGCTCCCCTCGATTGGGCGCCAAGGATCGCGCGCGCCGGCGGCGCCGCCTAGGGGCGCGCCCTACCCGATCGGTCAGGACGCTGTGAGCCCGCTTACCCGGCGCCCCCGCGCCGGCCCGGCCGACGGGGCGACGGGGCGACGGGGCGGCGGACGGCGGGGCTTGAACGGGCCGCCACCGGGAACACCACCCGGTGGACGCCCGACCATCCGGGACCATGCGCCTGCGACGCCGACAGCACGACATCCTCGCCTGCCCCCGCTGCGACTCGCGCCTGGTGCAGCCGCTGGCGGCCCGGCGCCGGCGCGACGGCGACTGGCACCTCGCTCGCGGGTGCCCGGAATGCGAGTGGCGCGGCGCCACGCGCTGCTCGGCCGAGGCGTACGCCGAGTTCGACGCGGCGCAGCGCGCCGCCCGGGCCGCGCTGACCGCCCTGCTCGCGAACGTCGAGCGCGCGCGGATGCAGGAGGCCGCCGACCCGCGCGCGCAGGCGCTGCGGCGAGGCGACGCCGGCCCCGGCGGCGCCTGACCGCCGCGGCCCGGACGGCCGCTCGGGCGGCGGGTTGCATTCGCCCGGCAGGCCGTCTACTGTAAGAAAAGCCTAAGCCCCTCCAGGTTTCCCCACACGCTCGCGCGACGCCGTCGCCAACGAGCGCGATCACCACCTTGGAGGGCAAGATGAGGCCGAGCAGGTCCAGCTTCGCCAGGCTCGCGCGCAGGCGCGCGCTCCTCGGGCAGGGCGGTTGAGGGACGGCCATGGTGCGCCACGTCATCGGCTGGAGCCTGCGCTTCAGGCTGCTGGTCATCGGCATCGCCGCGGGCGTCATGGTCCTCGGCGTCCTCCAGCTCCAGAAGACGCCGGCGGACGTGCTCCCCGAGTTCACGCCGCCGTACGTCGAGGTGCAGACCGAGGCGCTCGGTCTCTCCGCCGAGGAGGTCGAGCAGCTCGTCACGGTCCCGCTCGAGGCCGATCTGCTGAACGGGACCAAGGGCGCGACGGTCCTGCGGTCGCAGTCGGTGCCCGGCATGTCGTCGATCGTGCTGCTCTTCGAGCCCGGCACCCCGATCCTCGAGGCCCGCCAGCTCGTCCAGGAGCAGCTCACCCAGGCGCACGCCAACCCGAACGTGTCGCAGCCGCCGCAGATGCTGCAGCCGCTGTCCTCGTCGAGCCGGATGCTCATGATCGGCCTCTCGCCGGAGCACATGTCGCAGATCGAGGCGTCGGTGCTCGCGCGGTGGACCATCCGCCCCCGCCTGCTCGGCGTCGACGGGGTCGCCAACGTCTCCATCTTCGGCGAGCGCGACCGCCAGCTCCAGGTCCTCGTCGACCCCGCCCGGCTGCGCGACGAGCACGTCACGCTGGACCGCGTCATCCGGACGGCCGGCAACGCCCAGCTCGTCTCGCCCCTCAGCTTCCTCGAGGCGTCGACGCCGGGCACCGGCGGCTTCATCGACACCGCCAACCAGCGCCTCCAGGTGCGCCACGTCCTGCCGCTCGTCACGCCCGGGCATCTCGCCCGCGTCCCGCTCGAGGGCGCCGGCGGCGGGCGCGCGCCGCTGCGCGACGGCCGGGCGGTGCGGCTCGGCGACGTCACGCGCGTGGTCGAGGACCACCAGCCGCTGATCGGCGACGCGATCGTGCACGGCCGCACCGGCCTGCTGCTCGTCGTCGAGAAGCTGCCGGGCGCCGACACGCTCGCGGTCACGCGCGGCGTCCAGGAGGCGCTCGACGAGCTCCGGCCCGGGCTGAGCGGCATGCGCATCGACGCCTCCGTCTTCAGGCCGGCCGACTTCATCCGCGAGGCGACCGGCAACCTCGCGCTCGCCGTCGGCGCCGGGATCGCGCTGCTCGCGCTGGGGCTGTTCGCGCTGCTGTACGCCTGGCGCACCGCGCTCGTCTGCCTGGCGTCCTTCGCGGTGTCGCTCACCGCGGCCGCGCTCGTCCTGTCGGCGACCGAGGCGTCGATCAACGCGCTGGTCTTCGCCGGGCTGGCCGCGGCGGTGGCCGTGGTGGTCGACGACGCCGTCGCCGGGGCCGAGCACGTCCGCCGGCGCCTGGGGCAGCGCGGCGCCTCCGGGCCCGCGCCGGCCGCCGTCGTCGCCGAGGCCGCGGCGCAGATGCGCAGCCCCATGGGCTACGCGACGTGCATCGTCGTCCTGACCGCGGTGCCGGTCCTGTTCGTCGAGGGCGTGCTCGGCGCGTTCGTCGACCCGCTCGTCCGCGGCTACCTCGTGGCGATCGCGGCATCGCTGCTGGTTGCGCTCACCGTGACGCCGGCGCTCGCGCTGACGCTCCTGGCGGGCGCGGCGGGGCCACCTCGGGAGTCGCTGCTCGTGCGCAGGAGCCGGACGGGCTACGACGGGCTGCTGGCGCGCGCCCTGCGCGCGCCGCGCGCGGTGTTCGCCGCCGCCGCCGTGACCGCGGTCGCGGGCGTCGCGCTGATCCCCGCCCTCCACGGGCCGGTCGTGCCGGCCTTCGAGGACCGGGCCATGCTCGTGCACTTCGACGCCCCGGCCGGCACGTCCCGGCCGGAGATGAGCCGCATCGTCGCCCGCGCGAGCCGGGACCTCGCCGGCCTCCCCGGCGTCCGCGACGTGGGCGGGCACATCGGCCGCGCCGTCACGGCCGACCAGGTGGTCGACGTCAACTCCAGCGAGCTCTGGGTGAGGATCGCCCGCGACGCCGACTACGGCGCCACGACGGCAGCCGTCCGGCGCGTGGTCGCCGCGTACCCGGGGCTGCGGCACAGCGTCGCCACCTACGAGCAGCAGCGCATCCGGGACATCGGCACGCTCGACGACCGGCAGGCCGACGCGGCGCCGGGACGCAGCGCGGACCTCGACGTGCTGACCGGTCACGACGAGCGCCCGCTGGTGGTCCGCGTGTTCGGGGAGGACCTGGGCGTCCTGCGCCGGCAGGCGGAACGCGTCAAGCGGCTGATCGCGGGCGTGGACGGGGTGCAGCGGCCGGCCGTGGAGCGCTCGCTGCAGCAGCCGACGGTCGCGATCCGCGTCGACCTGGACCGGGCGCTGCGCTACGGCATCAAGCCCGGCGACGTGCGCCGCCGGGCGGCCACGCTGCTCAACGGCATCCAGGTCGGCAGCCTGTTCGACCAGCAGAAGGTCTTCGAGGTCATCGTCCGCGCGACCCCGGAGGCGCGCCACAGCGTCACCGACATCCGGCGGCTGCTGATCGACACGCCCGGCGGCGGCCATGTCCCGCTGGGGCGGATCGCCGACGTCCGGGTCCGCCCCACCCCGCAGGTGATCAAGCGCGATGCCAGCTCGCGCCGGATCGACGTCACCGCCGACGTGAGCGGCCGCAGCCTCGGCGACGTGCAGGACGCGATCCGCGGGCAGCTGCGGCACACGAGCTTCCCGCTGGAGTACCACGCCGAGGTCCTCGGGGACGCGACCGGCCGGGAGGCCGGCTGGCCGCAGCTGCTGGCCTTCGGGGTCGCCGCGGCGCTGGGGATCATGCTGCTGTTGCAGGCGGCGTTCCGGAGCTGGCGCCTGGCGGCCCTGGTGCTCGTCAGCCTGCCGGTCGCGCTCGTCGGCGGCGAGCTGGCCGGCCTCGCCCGCGGCGGCGCGTTCTCGCTGGGCGCGCTCGCCGGCCTCCTGGCCGTGCTCGGCATCGCCGCTCGCAACTGCGTCGCGCTCGTCTGCCACCTCGACCACCTGCAGCGGCGGGAGGGCCAGGCGTTCGGGCCCGCGCTGGTCCGCCGCGGCGCGCAGGAGCGGCTGGGCCCCGTCGTCGTGACCGCGCTCGTCACGGCGCTGGCGTTCCTGCCCCTCGTGGTGCTGGGCAACCGGGCCGGCTCCGAGCTCGTCCAGCCGCTGGCCGTGACCGTGCTCGGCGGCCTGGTCACGTCGACCCTGCTCGCCCTGTTCGTGGCACCGGCGCTCTACGCGCGCTTCGGGCGCGCCCACGAGCCGGACGCCACGGACGAGCTGGAGCTGCTGCACCGGTGGGCCGGCGTGGAGGACGAGCAGCCCTCCGAGATCGCGGTGGCCGGGGGCAACGGCGGCGTCGCGGCGCCGCCGCGGAGCGGACCGGAGCAACCGGGGCAGGTCGGAGCGGGCGTCGACGGCGAGGAAGGACGGTGAGGGCGGTGCCCGGCATGCGGTGGATGCGAGGGGGAGCGGCGGTGGCGGTGGCGGTCGCGCTGCTCGCCGCGGGCTGCGGCTCGTCGAAGGACAACTCGGGCGCGGCGCCCGAGGCCCCGCCGGCCGTCGTGGAGCCGATCAAGGGCACCGACCTCAGCCGGGTCACGCTGTCGGCCGACGCGGCCCGGCGGCTCGGCATCAGGACCGCGCCGGTCCTGGCCGGCGCCGGCTACCGGACGGTCATCCCCTACGCGGCCGTGCTCTACGACGCCGGCGGCGGGACGTTCACGTACACCAGCCCGCGGCCGCGCGTCTTCGTGCGCCACGCGATCCGCGTGATCCGCATCGACGGCGACCGCGCGCTGCTGGCCGCGGGCCCGCCTGCCGGGACGCCGGTGGTCACGGTCGGCTCGCAGGAGCTGTACGGCAGCGAATACGACGTCGAGGAAGACTGACCACCGTCCCTGAGCGAGCCTGGCGGGCCACCACACCATGCGCTGGATCATCCGGTCAAGCCTGAGGTTCCGCTTCCTCGTGGTCGCGGCCGCGGCGGCGCTCATGGTGTTCGGCGCGAGCAGGCTCGGCGACGCGCGGACGGACGCCTTCCCCGAGTTCGCGCCGCCCCGCGTGGAGGTCCAGACGATCTGCCTCGGCCTGTCCTCCCAGGAGACCGAGGAGCTCGTCACCGTCCCGCTGGAGCAGGCGCTGCTCGGCGTCGCCGGCCTGCACGAGATCCGGTCGGCCTCGGTGCCGCAGCTCTCCTCCGTCGAGCTGATCTTCGACCGCGGCACCGACCTGATCGAGCAGCGCCAGCTCGTCCAGGAGCGGCTCGCGACGGTGGTGCCGACGCTGCCGACATGGGCCTCGCCGCCCGTCATGCGCCAGCCGATCTCCACGACCAGCCGCGTGATGCACATCGGCGTGACGTCGCGCGCGATCTCGCCGCGGGAGCTGTCGACGATCGCCTACTGGACGATCCGGGCGCGGCTGCTGCGCGTCCCCGGGGTCGTCAACGTCGCGATCTGGGGAGAGCGCCTGCAGGAGGAGCACGTCGAGGTGGACCCGCGGCGGCTCCGCGCCCGCGGCGTGTCGGTCGAGGCCGTCATGAACGCCACCGCGGAGTCGCTCGACGCCGGGCTGCTGCGCTACGCGGACTTCGGGAACGTGATCGGCACCGGCGGGTTCGTCGACACCGCGAGCCAGCGGCTGGGCATCCGGCACGAGCTGCCGATCCAGACCGCGGCCGACCTCGCGCGGATCCCGGTCGAGCGCAGGCAGGGCAGGCTCGTGCAGCTGTCCGACGTCGCGCGGGTGAAGGAGGGCACGCAGCCGCTCGCGGGCGAGGCCGTCATCAACGACGGGCCCGGCCTGCTCCTGGTGGTCGAGAAGGCCGACGGCGCGAACACGGTCCAGGTCACCGACGGCGTCGACAGGGCGCTGAAGGAGCTGCAGCCCGGACTGCCCGGCATCACGATGGACCCGACGATCTTCCGGCAGGCGGACTTCATCCACAACGCGGTCCACAACCTCACGCTGGCGCTGCTGCTCGGCTGCCTGCTGGTGATCGCCGTGCTCACCGCGTTCCTGTTCCAGTGGCGCACCGCGCTGATCAGCCTGGTGGCGATCCCGCTGTCGCTGATGGCCGCGGTGATGGTGCTCTACGTGCGCGGCGACACGATCAACACGATGATCCTGGCCGGCCTGGCGATCGCCGTCGGGGTCGTCGTCGACGACGCGATCATCGACGTCGAGAACATCTGGCGGCGCCTGCGCCAGCGGGGGGAGGGGACCGGCAGGCTCGCGCCGCGCGTGATCCTCGAGGCCTCGCTCGAGGTGCGCAGCGCCATCTGGTACGCGACGCTGATCAACGTCATCGCGGTCGTGCCGGTGTTCTTCCTGAACAGCGTCACGGGGTCGTTCTTCGAGCCGCTGGCGTTCTCCTACGCGCTGGCGATCCTCGTGTCCATGCTCGTGGCGCTCACGGTCACGCCCGCGCTGAGCCTGCTCCTGCTCTCGAAGACGCGCCGGCGCGGCGACGCGCCCCTGGTGAGGGGGCTCAAGCGCGGCTACGGGTGGCTGCTGACGCGGACGATCCGCCGGCCCAGGCCCGCGTACCTCCTGGCCGCCCTGCTGCTGGCGGCGGGCATCGCCGCGGCGCCGACGCTGGGCAAGGACCTGTACCCGGCGTTCAAGGAGCGCGACTTCCTGTCGCACTGGATCACCGCCCCGGGCACGTCGCACCCGGAGGAGCGCCGCATCGTCACCGCCGCCGGCCGGGAGATGCGCGCCGTCCCCGGCGTCCGCGACTTCGGCTCGCACATCGGCCAGGCGTTCCTCGCCGAGGAGGTGGCCGGCGTCAACTTCGGCGAGAACTGGATCAGCATCGACCGCGACGCCGACTACGACGCGACGCTGCACCGCATCCAGGACGTCGTCGACGCCCATCCGGGCCTGTACCACGACGTCCAGACCTATCTCCGCGAGCGGATCGACGAGGTGCTGGCGGGCGCCGCGGAGCCCGTGGTCGTGCGTGTCTTCGGGCCGGACCTGCGCAAGCTCAAGCGCGAGGCCGACCGCGTCCAGGACGCCCTCGCCGGGATCCCGGGCCTCGACGACCTGCACACCGACCTCGTGGCCGACATCCCGGAGATCAGGGTCACCGCCAAGCTCGGCGCGGCCCAGCGCTACGGCCTCAAGCCGGGCGACATCCGCCGGCAGTCCTCGACGCTCGTGAGCAGCGAGGAGGTCGGCGACCTCTTCCGCGGCGGCCGCGCGTACAACGTCCATGTCTGGAGCACGCCGCAGACGCGCCACAGCCTCACGGACATCCGCAACCTGCCGATCGACACCCCGGGCGGCGGCCACGTGCGGCTCGGGGACGTGGCCACGGTGCAGGTGCGCCCGACGCCGAGCTCGGTGCACCGGCAGGACTCCTCGCGGCGGATCGACGTCGCGGGCAACATCGACAACCGCAGCCTGAGCGCGGTCGTGTCGGACATCCGCGGCCGCCTGGCCCGCTTCGACTTCGCCGAGGGCTACCACGCCGAGCTGCTCGGCGAGGCGGTCGAGCAGGAGGGGGCGCAGCACCGCCTGCTGATCTTCGGCATCGCCGCCGCAGTCGCGATCCTCCTGCTCCTGCACGCCGCCTTCCGGGACCTCCGCCTGGCCGTCGCGTTCTTCCTGACCTTGCCGATGGCGCTGGTCGGCGGCGTGATCATGGTCTACCTGACCGGCCGCACGATGTCCCTCGGCTCCTACGTCGGCTTCCTGGCGGTGTTCGGCATCGCGGCGCGCAACGGCATCCTGCTGATCAACCACTGCCAGCATCTCGAGCGCGTCGAGGGCGAGCCGTTCGGGCCGGCGCTCGTCGTGCGCGGGGCGAAGGAGCGCCTGTCCCCGATCCTCATGACGGCGCTGGCGACGGCGCTGGCGCTCGTGCCGCTCGTGGCGGCGGGCACGATCCCGGGCCACGAGATCGAGAACCCGATGGCGCTCGTGATCATGGGCGGGCTCGCGACGTCGACGTTCGTGAACCTGTTCATCGTGCCGACGCTGTACCTGCGCTTCGGCGCCGGCTCGCGCCCGCGCGCCACGGCTCAGTAGCTGCGCCAGGAGCGCCAGACCATCAGCAGCGCGTACGACGCCCCGCCGATGAGCACGAACCACAACAGCACGCCCGCGCCGCCGGCGTCGAACAGCCGGCTGAGCGCGGCCATCGCGAAGATCGCGACGGCGATGGCGCCGTAGAGCAGGCCCCGCCAGCGGTCGCCCAGGCCGAACAGCGTCATCCGGTTCTCGCGGTAGAGGCGGATGCCGATGAGCGTGAAGCTGATCGTGATGCCCGCCGACAGCAGGGCCGCGATCAGGTCGGCGCTCGAGCCGCCGCCGGGCAGCGCGTAGACCGCGACGGCGATGGCGACGATGATCAGGACGTTGCGCGCGGTGGCCCCCACAGGGCCATCCTAGTGTCCCGAGTCA
>JAICJK010000057.1 GCA_025928415.1 Solirubrobacteraceae bacterium
AACACGGCGCCCCAGACGCCCACGGCCTGGGCCCGCTCGCGCGGGTCGGTGAAGGTGTTGGTGATGATCGCCATGGCCACCGGGTTCATCATCGAGGCGCCCACCGCCTGCAGCGCCCGGAACGCCACCAGGAACCCGACGGTCGGCGCCACGCTGCACAGCACGGAGGCCAGCGAGAACACGGTGAGCCCGGCGACGAAGGCGCGCTTGCGGCCGAGCCGGTCCGCCATCGAGCCCGAGAACATCAGCAGGCTCGCCATGACCACGGTGTAGGCCCCGACCGCCCACTGCAGTCCCGAGATGCCGGCGTGCAGCTCCTGCCCGATCGCCGGCAGGGCGACGTTCACGACCGTGATGTCGAGCCCGACGATGAACAGGCTCAGGCAGCACGTGAGCAGCACGCCGATCCTGCGGTTGCGGCTGAGCTCGCCGACGGCCCCGGCGGGCGGGTCCGCCGTGAGCGGTCGTGCTGTCGATGCTTGTAGATTCATAATTATCATGAATCTACCAATAGTTTCGCTCCTGTCAAGTCACCGACGCGGCCATCGCCGAGCGGGGCGGCCGCGGGGCCGCCCGGGGCGCGAGCCCCGCTCGCCTAGCATCCCCGGCATGGAGCGGATCGGTTTCCTCGGCCTCGGGATCATGGGCTCGCGCATGGCGGCCAACCTGCGCCGCGCGGGCTGCGAGCTGACGGTGTTCAACCGGACCCGGTCGCGCGCGGACGCCTTCGCGGCCGAGCACGGGGCGACCGTCGCCGACGACCCCGCCGCGCTGGCCGGGGCGTCGGACATCGTCCTCAGCATGGTCGTGGACGGCCCGCAGGTGCTCGGCCTCGCGCGCGAGATGGTCGCCGGCGACGGCGACGGCAAGCTGCTCGTCGACCTCTCGACGATCGGCCCGGACGCCGCCCGCGAGGCCGCGGACATCCTGGGCGCGCGCGGCTGGCGCTTCGTCGACGCCCCGGTCACCGGCTCGTCGCCCAAGGCCGAGGACGGGACGCTGACGATCATGGCGGGCGGCCGCGCGGAGGACGTCGAGCGCGCCCGCGCGCTGCTCGACGTCATGGGCGGGCTGGTCCTGCACGTGGGCGACGTGGGCCAGGGCCAGATGGTCAAGCTGATCAACAACGCCACGGCGGCGGCCAACGCGGCGGTGGTCGCCCAGGCGCTGCTGGTCGGCAAGGCCACGGGGGTCGACCTCGACGCGCTCGTCCAGGTCATGGCCGCGGGCTCCGGCGGCAGCGCGATGCTCGGCCTGAAGGCCGATCCGATGCGCGCGCACGACTACGCGACGCTGTTCAAGCTCGAGCACATGCTCAAGGACGTGCGCCTCTGCCTGGAGGAGGGTCAGCGCGCCGGCGTGCCGTTCCCGGCCGCCGCCGCCGCCCGCGAGGCGCTGACCGCCGCGATGGGCCGGGGCCTGGGCGACCAGGACTTCGTCGCGCTGCTGGAGGCCTACGAGGGGCTGGCCGGCATCCGCCTCTAGGCGCCGACGACTGCGTCGTCGGTCGGGAGTTCGCGCCGACGACTGCGTCGTCGGTCGGGAGTTCGCCCTGGAGGGCGAACTCCCAGGCGGCGCCGGTGTTCAGGCGAGCTCGGCGGCGACCGCGCGGCCCGCGGTCCGGCCCGAGAACAGGCAGCCGCCGAGGAACGTGCCCTCCAGCGAGCGGTAGCCGTGCATGCCGCCGCCGCCGAAGCCGGCGACCTCGCCGGCGGCCCAGACGCCGCGCAGCGGCTCGCCGGAGGCCTGGAGCACGCGGCCGGCGAGGTCGGTCTGCAGCCCGCCGAGCGTCTTGCGGGTGAGGATCGACAGCCGGACGGCGATCAGCGGGCCCGCGTCCGGGTCGAGCAGGCGGTGCGGCGCGGCCACGCGGCTGAGCCGGTCGGGCAGGTAGCGCCGCGCCTCGCGGACCGCGGCGAGCTGGAGGTCCTTGGCGAACGGGTTGGCGAGCTCGCGGTCGCGGGCCACGACCTCCCGCTCCACGTCGGCGAGGTCGAGCAGCGGCTCGCCGGTCAGCGCGTTCATCCCGCGCACGAGGTCCGGCAGGCTGCGCTCGACCACGAAGTCGGCGCCGTGGCGCTTGAACGCCTCGACGGGCGCGGGCGCGCCGGGCCCCAGCCGCGCGCGCAGGACGCCGGCGATGCTGCGGTTCGTGAGGTCCGGGTTCTGCTCGGAGCCCGACAGCGCGAACTCGCGCTCGATGATCTTCTGGGTCAGCACGAACCACGTGTGGTCGTGCCCCGTGGTCATGATGTGCTCGAGCGTGCCGAGCGTGTCGTAGCCGGGGAACAGCGGCACGGGGAGCCGCCGGCCGCGCGCGTCGAGCCACAGCGACGACGGGCCGGGGAGGATCCGGATCCCGTGCAGGCTCCAGATCGGGTCCCAGTTGTGGATGCCCTCCACGTAGTGCCACATCCGGTCCGGGTTGATCACGTTGCCGCCGGCGGACTGCGTGATCTCGATCATCCGCCCGTCGACGTGGTCGGGGACGCCGGAGATCATGCGCTTGGGCGGCGACCCCATGCGCGCCGGCCAGTTGCGCCGGACGAGCTCGTGGTTGGCCCCGATGCCGCCGGAGGTGACGACGACGGCCGGCGCCCGCAGCGCGAAGTCGCCGGCCTCCTCGCGCGAGCTGGCCTGCCCGCGCCGCACGCCGCTCGGCGCGAGCACGCGGCCCGCGACGCCGTCGACCGTGCCCCCGGAGACCGTGAGCTCGTCGACGCGGTGGCGGAAGCGCAGCTCCACCCGCCCGGCGAGCTGCGCCGCGCGCACCCGGCGCACGAACGGCTCGATCAGCCCAGGGCCGGTCCCCCACGTGAGGTGGAAGCGCGGGACGGAGTTGCCGTGGCCGGTCGCGGCGTAGCCGCCGCGCTCGGCCCACCCCACGTTGGGCAGCAGGCGGACGCCCTGGGCGTGCAGCCAGGCGCGCTTCTCGCCGGCGGCGAAGTCGACGTAGGCCTCGGCCCAGCGCCGCGGCCAGGCGTCCTCGTCGCGGTCGAAGGCGGCGGTGCCCAGCCAGTCCTGCCAGGCCAGCTCGCGCGAGTCGCGGATCCGCACCCGCCGCTGCTCGGGGCTGTCGACGAGGAAGAGCCCGCCGAAGGACCAGAACGCCTGCCCGCCGAGCGCCGCCTCGGGCTCCTGGTCGACGAGCACGACCCGCCGGCCGGCCTCGGCGGCCTCGGCGGTGGCCACCAGGCCGGCGAGCCCGCCGCCCACCACGATGACGTCCGCCGTGCTCTGCGCCGCGCTCACGGCGAGCCATCATGGCAAGGCCGGGCGCGGGCCGGGTGGGAGGGACGGTCGTCCACCGGCACCCGGCGCACTGACGTCATGTCAGCCCGCCGCCCGCGCCGCCTCCCACGTTTTCCCTGCACGTTGCGGACTCTGTGTCAACGACGCGACGGGCACAAACAAAACGTGTTCGGTTGCAGGGAGGTTTGGGGATAGAGGGCTCTGTTTGCGACAATGTTGCAGTCCCGTTGCCTCAGGCCGCCAGCGCGGCCGCGGCGCGGGATCGTTTCTGTCCTCCCCCTTCCCCCCGACACTTCTCCATGCCAATTGCCTTCAAGGAATGGGCGGTCACCGTCCGCGCGCTCGCCGAGGGCGAGCAGCTCCTCACCCTCCGCAAGGGGGGCATCCGCGAGGACGGCAAGCACTTCGAGCTGAAGCACGACCGCTTCTTCCTCTACCCCACGTTCGACCACCAGCGCAACGACCTGGTGCGCGACTCCCACCTTCCCGAGATGGGGCGCGCCCTCGAGGAGGGCGTCTGGCCCGACGGCGATCCGCCGGCCCACGCGCTCACCCGCGACGGCGGCATCCCGCAGCCCGACCGCGTGCGCGTCCGCGCCTGGGCCGAGGTCGCCGCGCACTTCACGGTCACCGACCCGCGCGCCGTCAACGACCTGTCGCCCTACTACGTGTGGACCACCGACTACGCGGAGAAGCGGCTGGCCTGGAAGCGCCGCCATCCCCTGCACGTCCTGCTCCTGCGCACCTATCGCATCCCGCGGCCCGTCACCGTCAAGGTGCGCGACGAGTTCGGCGGCTGCCGTTCCTGGTTGGAGATCACCCGGGACCTGCCCTTCGAGGGCACGCCGGTGCTGTCGGACAGCGAGTTCGAGCGCGCCGCCGAGAAGATCGCCTCGATCTGCGAGACGACCGGCGCCCCGGCGCTGGTCTAGCGGCCGCCCCGCACCACGCCGCCCCCACCCGCCATCGCCCAGCTCGCGGACGCCGCCGGCGTCCTGTGCCTGGGCATCGGCGGCGGTGGGGACGTCGTCGGGGCCCTCGCGGTTCGCGCGCTGTGCGCGGCCCAGGGCACGCCGTGCCCGGTCGGCGGGCTGACCTGGGAGCGCAGCGTGGTGGACCCGCTCCCCGGCCCGCGGCGCCTCGACGAGCTGCAGGACGCCGAAGCCATCCACCCCGCGGCCGCCCTCGCCGGCCCGCGCACCCGCGGCCCGGGCGGCGTCCGCTTCGCCGAGTCCCGCGTGGCGGAGCTGCTCGGCGAGCCCACGGTGCTCGTCGACCCCCACCCCGGCCCCGCTGTCGTGGCCGCGGGCATCGCCGCGGCCGCCACGCGCCTGGGCTGCGATCGCGTCGTGCTCCTGGACGTCGGCGGCGACGTGCTGGCCCACGGCGGCGAGCCGGGCCTGAGCAGCCCGCTCGCCGACGCGGTGCTGCTCGCCGCCGCCGGCCCGCTCGCCGCGGCCGGGATGCCCGTGCTCGGCGCCGTCTTCGGCGCCGGGTGCGACGGCGAGCTGACCCCGGACGAGGTCGCGCAACGGCTGGCGGAGGTGCGGCAGGCCGGCGGCGACCTCGGCAGCCATCCCCCGCCGGACCTGGCGGTCCTGCGCGAGGCCGTGGCCGCCGTCCCGACCGAGGCCAGCGCGATGGCGCTGCGCTGCGCCGAGGGCGAGCGCGGCCAGGCCGCGATCCGGGGCGGCCGGCGCACCGTGCAGCTCACGCAGTCCGGCGGCCTGATCGCCTTCTTCGACCCCGGGGCGGCGATCGCATCCGCCGCCCGGCTGGCCGCCGCGGTGGCCGCCTGCCCGTCGCTCGCGGCCGCCGACGCGCTGCTCACCGCCCGCGGCATCCGCACCGAGCTGGCCTACGAGCATGAGCGCGCCGCCGGCGCTGCGTCGCCACCGGCCTGAGGCCGCGCCCGGGTCAGTGCAGCAGCTCGGTCCCGGCCCAGGCCACCGCGCCCACGACCGCCAGCAGGCCGAGCAGGCCGGCCGCGATGCGGCTCGGGCGGTCGATCCCCGCGCGCGCGCCCGCGCCGCCCGCCTGGCCCGCCGCGAGCAGGTCGGCCTGCAGCAGCACCTCGCGCGCCGCCGTCGCCCCCGCGGCGGGGACCAGGACGTCCCGGGGCCCGGCAGCGAGCATGTCGGGGACGTCGAAGCCGCGGCTGCGGCGCAGCATCGACGGCACGCCCTCCTCCAGCAGCAGGCCCTGGATGAACTCCGCCTCGGGCTGGTTGCGCCCTGTCGCCACCGCGATCAGCTCGCCGTCGAGGAACTGCTTCTTGATCTTGCGGGCCCGCTCGCGCGCGGGCGTGACCGACGGGTCGGCGAGCGGCAGGCCCGCGAACACCAGCGGCATCCCGCAGCCGGGGCAGAAGCGCTCGTCCGCGGGCCGGCTCGCGCCGCAGCCGGGGCACACGAGCGGATCGGCCGCCCGGCTCACGCCACGCCGACCTCGCCGACCTTGCCGTCGTCGATGAGGTAGGAGCGGATCTCCGGCTCCGCGCCCGCCAGGCCGACGATCAGCCACTCCACCCCGGGCCAGCCGGCGGCGAAGTTGATGTCGGTCTGGGATGGGTAGGCCTCCGAGCGCGTGTGGGAGTGGTAGATCACGCCGAGGGCCGCGCCGCCGTCCTCGATCCCGGTCAGCAGCCGGTGCAGCTCCAGGCCGTCGACCTCGAAGCGGAACGGGCTCGCCGCGGTGTTCTCCATCGGGTGCACGGCCTCCGCGACCCCGTCGCGGACGGCGACCACGCCGCAGCACTCGTTCGGCGCGTCGCGCCGCGCGTGCTCGACGATCTCGTCCAGCAGTTCGGGGGCGATGCGCATCGCCCCCGACCCTAGCGAACGGCTACGAGCGCTCCGAGGGGAGCGCGGCGGGCTCGTCGTCGTCCTCGTCGTGGCGACGCTCGCCACTGATCGAGTCCTTGAACTCGCGCATTCCGTCGCCGATCGACCGACCGACCTCCGGGAGCTTCTTGGGGCCCAGGACGATCAGCGCGATCACCAGGACGATGATGAGTTCCATGGGGCCGATGTTCGGCATCAGATCTCCACCTCGGAGGGGGCTTCGGCAGAAGCGTTCGGGTTCACAGTACTCCTGCGCGCCGGCTCGGGCTGCGGATCACCATGGCCGCGCGAATGAGAACCCGCTCACCACCAGACCGTGGAGTCGAGGTTCGCGACCTCGTCCACGGGCAGTGTGTAGATCCCGCTCGAGAGGTACTTCCAGCCGTCGTCGCAGACGACGAACACGACGTTGCCCTCGTCCATCTCGCGGGCGATCCGGACCGCGATCGAGGCGATGGCCCCGCTGGACACGCCGGCGAACACGCCCTCCTCGTCGAGCAGGCGCCGCGTCCAGATGACCGCGTCGCGGTTGGTGACGAAGATCTTCCGGTCCAGCAGGCTCAGGTCGATGATCGGCGGGATGAAGCCGTCGTCCAGGGAGCGCAGGCCCTGCACCGGCTCGCCCGGCATCGGCTCGGCGGCGACGATCTTCACGCGGTCGCCCAGCTCCTCCTTGAAGCGCCGGCCGTTGCCCATCAGCGTCCCGCCCGTGCCGAGGCCGGCGACGAACGCGTCGACCTCGCCGTCGAGCTCGTCGAGGATCTCGACCGCCGTCCCGTGGTAGTGGGCGTCGGGGTTGGCCGGGTTGCCGTACTGGTAGGGCATGTAGTACCGCGGGTCCGAGCGGGCCATCTCGAGCGCCATCGCCACCGCCCCGTTGGAGCCCTCGCGGCCCGGCGAGGAGACGATCTTCGCCCCGTACATCGTCAGCAGCTGCGTGCGCTCGGGCGTGACGTTGTCGGGCATGACGACGGTCAGCGGGTAGCCCTTGCGCCGGGCGATCATCGCCAGCGCGATCCCGGTGTTGCCCGACGTCGGCTCGAGGATCGTCATGCCCGGGCCGATGGCGGCCTTCTCCTCGGCGTCCTCGATGAGGGCGCGCGCCACGCGGTCCTTGACCGAGCCCGTGGGGTTGAACGACTCGAGCTTGGCCCAGATCCGGACGCCGGGCTTCGGCGACAGCCGCTTGAGCTCCACGAGCGGCGTGTTGCCGATCGCCTGCACGATGTCGCCGTAGCGCCCACCGCACGGCCGGTTCTCGAGCGGGGGAAGAGGCATGCTTCAGAAAGTGTAGCGGCCCTCTGTGGCCGGCCGTTGCGGCGCGGGGCGAGCCCTTCGCGGGCGCGCCCGCCTAGCCGGGGAGGCCGGGCGCGCCGCCCGCCATGGCGGGCAGGATGACCAGCGTGTCGCGCTCGCCGACGGGCGTCTGGAGACCGTCGAGGACGCGCACGTCCTCGTCGTTGAGGTACACGTTGACGTACCGGTTCAGGTCGCCCTCGGGGTCGAAGATCTGCCCCTGGGTGTCCGGATGGGCGGCGATCAGCGCGCCGAGGACCTCGCCGACGCTCGAGCCGGCGGCGGCGACCTCGCGCTCGCCGCCGACGGAGGCGCGCAGGACCGGGGGGATGCGGACGGTGGCCATGAGTCGCCTCGAGCCTACCCGGCGGCGGCGCAGAACGCCTCGTAGTCGGGGAACACGCCCATCTCCTCGTCGGAGATCGCCTCGGGCTCCCGCGAGCACACCGGGCACTCGGGGTCGCGGCGGATCCTGACCTCGCTCGTGGAGGCATCGAGCGCGTCGTACATGAGCAGGCGGCCGATCAGCGGCGTGCCGACGCCGACGATCAGCTTCATGACCTCGGTGGCCTGCAGCAGGCCCATGGTCCCCGGCAGGACGCCCAGCACGCCGTTGGCCCCGCACGACGGCGCGAGCTCGGCCGGCGGCGGCACCCGGAACAGGCAGCGGTAGCACGGGCCCTCGTAGGGCGCGAAGACGCTGAGCTGGCCCTCGAAGCCGAGGATCGCCGCGCTGACGACCGGGATCTTCAGCCGCACGCTCGCGTCGTTGAGCAGGTAGCGCGTCGGGAAGTTGTCCACGCCGTCCACGACGATGTCGTAGCCCTCGAGGATCTCCATGATGTTCGACGCGTCCATCCGCGTCTCGTGCTTGCGCACGACGACGTCCGGGTTGAGCGCGTGGATCGCCCGCTCGGCCGAATCGACCTTCGACGTGCCGATGGAGTCCGTCGTGTGGATGACCTGACGCTGCAGGTTGGAGACGTCGACCACGTCGTCGTCGACCAGCCCGATCGTGCCGACGCCGGCCGCGGCCAGGTACAGGGCGCTCGGGGAGCCCAGGCCGCCCGCGCCGAGCAGGAGCACCTTGGCCTCCAGGAGCTTGCGCTGGCCGTCCTCCCCGATCTCCGGCAGCAGGAAGTGGCGCGAGTAGCGCTGGCGCTGCTCGGGCGTGAACGCGAACGGCGTCTCGACCTCGTAGCCGCGGTCCTTCCACAGCGTGTAGCCGCCGGTCATCGACTCGACGTGCTCGTAGCCGAGGTCGCGGATGAGCGTGTTCGCGGCCAGCGCGGAGCGGTTGCCGGAGGCGCAGTAGAGGATGACCCGCTGGGAGCGGTCGGGGACCGCGCTCTCGATCCGGGACTCGAGGTGCCCGCGCGGGATGTGGGTCGCGCCGGGCAGCTTGCCGGCGACGACCTCGTCGGTCTCGCGGACGTCGACGACGGTCACTCCCTCGTGGAGGAGCTCGTTGACCTCGGACGGATCGACCTCGTCGACCTGGGCCTTGATCTGCTTGACGAATTCGGCGCCGCTGGGACTCACGGATAAATCACCCTGATCTCGCTCGGGATTTGGTGCTTCACAAAGTGTAGCGCCCGCCGAGGGACTCGGAGACGGGGGCCGGCACAGGTGCTCCGTGCGTCGGCCGGCCCCGTTCTCCGTGCGTGCCAGGTCCTGACTCGAGGTGGCGGACGGCGCCGGTGAGGTGGGCCGGGCGGGGTGGTGGTCCGGCGCCCCGGCGCTTCGTCCGTCGTGCTGCACCACCGCTATCGGCCGGATCGCGAGCGGCCGACATAGGGTCTGCACCCCAATCGCCCGTCCATGCGCAAGCCCGCTCTCCTCACCCAGGTCCTCGCCGTCAACACGGTGCTCATCACCGCGACGGTCCTCGCGGCGTCGGTGGCGGCGAACCTGCGGCTGGAGAGCGCGCTGGCCGAGCAGCGCGCGTTCCTCGTGCTCGCCGCCGCGATCCTCGCGACGGCGCTGGTCAACGCCTTCGTCCTGCGGCGCCGCTTCGCGCCGCTCGGGGCGATCATCGACACGATGGAGCGCGTCGACCTCGCGCAGCCCGGCCTCCGGGTGGCCGAGGAGGCCGACAGCGCCGACGTCGAGCGCCTGCAC
>JAICJK010000147.1 GCA_025928415.1 Solirubrobacteraceae bacterium
GCCCGTCCGCCTCGGTGGCCGCATCGTCCGGCCCGGGGAGCTCGGCTTCCAGGGGACGGGCCTGCTCAACACGCTGCCCACGCCGCTCGTGGTCGTCCTGGTGCTGCTCGCGGTCGGCGCGTGCGCCGGCGGCGGCCTGCTGATCAAGGCCCGTGTCGTCGCACGCCGCAGCCGACCCTAGGCCGCCCGCCGGCTGGCCCGCCGTCGCCTGGCGGCGGCCCGCCGAGCTGCTGGCCCGGGTCCGCCCGGACGCCGTCGTCACGGTCGCGCTCGGGCTGCTGCTCGCGGCCGTCGCGCTGGGGGCGGGCGGCGGGCTGCAGCTCGGGCCGACCACGCGCGTCGAGGTCGGCCTCGAGGCGGCAGGCGGCCTGCTGGGCGCCGCGGCGATCCTCGCGGGCGGCCGCCGCCGGATGCACGGCGGGCTCGCGCTGGCGCTGTTCGGCGTCCTCGCCGCGCTCACCGCGGTCTCGGTCCTGTGGTCCGTCCAGCCCGACGACACGTGGCTGGAGGCCAACCGGACGCTGAGCTACCTGGCCGCGTTCGGCGGCGGCATCGCCCTGGTCCGCCTCGCGCCCGAGCGCTGGTCCGGGGTGCTCGGCGCCACCCTGCTGGCCTGCACGATCGTGTCGGTGTACGCGCTGACCACCAAGGTCTTCCCCGGCGCGCTGGCCCCCGACGAGACCTACGCGCGGCTGCGCGAGCCGTTCGGCTACTGGAACGCCGTCGGCCTGATGGCGGCCCTCGGCATCCCCGGCTGCCTGTGGCTCGGGGCGCGGCGCTCGGGCCACTCGGCGCTCAACGCGCTGGCCTACCCGGCCTGCGGCATCCTGCTCGTGGCGATCCTGCTGGCCTACTCGCGCGGCTCGCTGCTGGCCGCGGTGATCGGCTGCGCCTTCTGGTTCGCCGTCGTGCCGCTGCGCCTGCGCGGCGTGGCCGTCCTGGCGCCGAGCGCCCTCGGCGCGGTGCTGGTGACGACGTGGGCGTTCTCGCAGGACGCGCTGTCGAAGGACAACGTCCTGCTCGACCTGCGCACGACCACCGGCCACGAGCTGGGCGTCGCGCTCGTCGCGATGGTGCTCGCGCTGGGCGCCGCCGGGCTGGCCGTCGGCTTCCTGACCGCGCGCCGGGCGCCGGGCCCGCAGGTGCGCCGCCAGGCCGGGGTGTGGATCCTGCTGGTGCTCGCGCTCATCCCGCTCGGCCTCGCGGTCGGCCTCGCGTTCTCCGAGCGCGGCCTGGGCGGCTCGATCTCCAAGGGCTGGACGGAGCTGACCGACCCCAACGCCCGCACGCCGGCCAACGACCCGGGCCGCCTGACCGCCGTGGGCAGCGTGCGGTCGCGGTACTTCAACGAGGCGTTGAAGATCGGCAAGGCGCGGCCCGTCCTCGGCGCGGGGGCCGGCGGCTACGCCACCGCGCGGCCGCGCTTTCGCAACGACGACCTCGACGTCCGCCACGCGCACGGCTACGCGTTCCAGACCTTCGCCGACCTCGGCATCCTCGGGCTCGCCGTCAACCTCGCGTTGCTGCTGGCCTGGTGGCGGCCGGCGCGGCGCGCCACCGGCCTCGGCCGGGGCTGGCGGGCGCAGCCGTTCGGCCCCGAACGCGTCGGGCTGCTGACGCTGACCGCGATCGTCGTCGTCTTCGGCGTGCACTCGTTCGTGGACTGGACGTGGTTCGTCCCGGGGACCGCCGTCCTGGCGCTGCTGTGCGCGGGCTGGCTGGCCGGGCGCGGCCCCCAGCACGACGCGCTCGCGGCGGCCGAGCCGCCGCGCAGGCGGCTGCGGGAGCGGCTGCGCATCGGGGCCCGCGACCGGCCGCGGCTCGCCCTCGCCGGCGTGCTCGTCGCGATGGCCGCGGTCGCCGCGTGGGCCACGGTCCAGCCCGAGCGGGCCGTCAACGCCGGCGACGACGCCCTGCAGCTCGCCTCCGACCGCCACTACGACGCCGCGCTGGCGGCGATCGCCGACGCGCGCTCGGCCGACCCGCTGTCGGTCGAGCCGCTGTTCGACCTCGCGGTCGTCGAGGGCCTCAAGGGACGCCAGGACCTGGCGCGCCAGGCGCTCGAGCGCGCCGTGCGCCTGCAGCCCCAGAACCCGACGCCGTGGCTGCGCCTGGCCGACTTCGAGCTGAACTCCGCCGGCCAGGCCGCCCGCGCGCTCCAGGTCCTGGGCCCGGCCCTCTACCTGGACCCGCGCAGCCCGCTTGGCATCAACCTCTTTCTCGAGGCGTCGCGCCAGGCCGCGGGCGGCGCCGCGGCGGGAGCACCCTAGGCCGCGCCACCGCGGCGCGCTCGTAGGCGCCGAGGTGCGCCCGCGCGGAGCGCGCCCACGAGTACTCGGCGGCGCGGCGCCGGCCGCGCTCGGTCAGGTCGCGGCGCAGCGGCGCGGAGCTCGCGACCTCGGCCAGCGCCGAGGCCAGGTCCTCGGTGCTCGAGGCGTCGAACAGCATCGCGGCGTCGCCGCACACCTCGACGAGCCCCGGCGAGCGGGCCGCCACCACCGGCACGCCCGCGCTCATCGCCTCCAGGGCCGTCAGCCCGAAGCCCTCGTAGCGGCTCGGGTGCACCAGCGCGGCGGCCTGCGCGTACAGCTCGGCCAGGCGCTCGGGATCCGGGCGCTCGACGACGACCACGCCGTCGGCGTGCGCCCGCGCGCTTCCGGCGAGCACGAGCGGGAGCGCCCCAGGCACCGCGGCGCGGTAGCGCCGGTGCGCGGCGAGCAGCAGCGCGAGGTTCTTGCGCGGCTCGTCGTCGCCGACGTAGAGCAGGTGGCGCGGCGACCCGCGCTCGAGCGAGCCCGCGCCGGGCTCCTGCCCGGGGCCGTGGCGCGCGATCACGATGCGGTCGGCCGGCACGCCCCAGCGCGCCATGACGTCGGTGGCCGTCGTCTGGGAGACCGCGATGACGACCTCGGCGCGCCGCGCGGCGGCGCGGTGCACGAACTGGCTGGCGCGCCGCTGGCGGGCGTCGAAGCACTCGGGGATGCGCTCCGGGGCGAGGTCGTGGACGGTGACCACCTGCGCCGGCGCCCGGCGCCCCGCGCGCGCCGGCTGCGGGTGGTGGATCAGGTCGGCCTCGGCCATCGCCGCCAGCCGCGGCAGGTCGACCTGCGTCCAGCGCGCGTCGGCCGCGAGGTCCAGGACGCGCCCCCGCCCGCCACCCAGCGCGCGCCCGGCGGGATCGGACGCCTCGACGACCTCCACGTCGAGGCCGCGCAGCGCCGCGATCAGGCGCTCGAGGTACACCCCGGTCCCGCTGGGCCCCCGCAGGGCGAAGGTCGTGTCGATCAGCACGCGCACTCCGGCTGCGCATCGTATGGTCTCGGCGGTGGGTCGATCGTCCGGGGACGCTGCCACAGCGCGGACACCGCGGGGGCGAGCGCGTTGACGCGCATGCTCGCGGTCAACGCCGTCGACCATCCGGGCGGCGCGGAGGTGGGCCTCCTGCGCCTCGCGGCCCGGCTGCGCGACCGCGGCTGGGAGGTGACCCTGAGCTCGCCGCACGCCGGCGGCCCGCTCGCGCACGCCGGCCACCCCCACGTGCGGCTCGACGTCGGCGGCCTCGGCGCCGGCGAGGGCGCGCGCGCCGTGGCCTCCTGGCCGCGCGCGCTGGTGCTCGCGCACGAGTTCGACGTCGTGTACCTGAACTCGACGGTCTGCGGGCGCCTGCTGCCCGCGCTGCGCGGCGCGCGCACCGTGCTGCACGTCCACGAGATCGTCGACCGGGTGCCGCGCCACTGGCATCAGGCGGACGTCGTCCTCGCCGACTCCGAGGCGGTCGCCGCCCGCCTCGACGGCCTCGCCGCGCGCGTGGTCCTGTTCCCCGTCGAGCTCGACCCCCCGCCGGCGCCCGTGCCCTGGGAGACCGACCACGGCCGGCCGGCGGGACCGGTGATCGGCTACGTGGGCCGGATCGACCCGCGCAAGGGCGTGCTCGACCTCGTCCGCGCCGCGCCCGCCATCCGCGCCGCGGTGCCGGGCGCCCGCGTCGTCGTCATGGGCGACGACCCCTACCACGCCGCCCCGGACTACCTCGCCGAGGTGCGCGGCTCCACGGACGTCGAGCACCTGCCGTGGACGGCCAACGCCGCCGGGGTCATGCGTCACCTCGACGTCCTCGTGGCGCCCTCGCTCGAGGAGCCGCTCGGGACCGTGCCGTCGGAGGCGATGGCGGTCGGCACCCCGGTCGTCGCCACCGCCGTCGGCGGCCTGACCGAGGTCGTGCAGGACGGCGTGACCGGCGTGCTCGTCCCGCCCGGGGACGTGGCCGCGCTGGCCCGCGGCGTCCTGCGCGCGCTGCGCGAGGGCGCGGCCATGGGCGCCGCGGCGCGCCGGGCCGCGCGCCGCTTCGGCGCCGAGGCCTACGCCGACCGCGTCGAGGCGCTCATCGCACCGCCGAGCGGCGACCGCACGCTCACCTGAGCCCGCCCGCCGCGAAAGGCAGGAGGCTCGCGCGGACGAGCGCGTACGCGCCAACCGTAGCGAACTGATAGTCCTCAGTTCTCCATCGCGCTACCTTCTCCCGGCAAACCGAACTCCCCAGTCCGCTTCATGCCGGAGGCCCACCCCATGCGCACCCCGCTCAACCGCTGGCTGATCCTCGCGATCGTCGGCTTCGCCCAGTTCATGGTCATCCTCGACGCCACGATCGTGAACGTCGCGCTGCCCGCCATCCAGGACGACCTCGGGTTCTCCCGCGAGAGCCTGCAGTGGGTCGTCAACGGCTACACGCTGGCCTTCGGCGGCTTCCTGCTGCTCGGCGGCCGCGCGGGCGACCTGTTCGGCCGCCGGCGCCTGTTCGTCCTGGGCGTCTCGCTGTTCACCGCCGCCTCCCTGCTCGACGGCCTCGCCCAGAGCGAGGGCATGCTGATCGCCTCGCGGGCCCTGCAGGGCCTCGGCGCGGCGCTCGTGTCGCCCGCCGCCCTGTCGATCGTCACGACCACGTTCACCGGCGGCGCGGATCGCGCGAAGGCGCTCGGCGTGTGGTCGGCGATCTCCGCCGGCGGCGGCGCGGTCGGCCTGCTGCTCGGCGGCGTGCTCACCGACCAGTTGAGCTGGCAGTGGATCTTCTTCGTCAACGTGCCGATCGGCCTGCTCGCACTCGGCCTGGCGCTGCGCTACGTCCCCGAGTCGCGCCTGACCGCCCGCACCGGCTTCGACCTCGGCGGCGCGGCGCTGGTCACCGCCGGCCTGGTCGTGCTCGTCTTCGCGATCACCAAGGCCCAGGCCTGGGGCTGGGGCGACGGGCGCACGATCGCCCTGGAGGCAGCCGCCGCGGCGCTGCTGATCGGCTGGGGCGCGCTGGAGTCGCGCCTGCGCCATCCGCTGATCCGCCTGGGGGTCTTCCGGATCCGCACGCTGGCCTCCGCCAACGGCGCCATGCTGCTCGTCGGCGGCGCGCTGTTCTCGATGTTCTTCTTCGGCTCGCTGTACCTGCAGAACATCAAGGGCTACGACGCGCTGCAGACCGGCCTGGCCTTCCTGCCCATGACCGTCGGCATCATCGCCGGCGCCGCGATGTCCCAGGCGCTGATCCGGCGCCTCGGCGTCAAGCCCGTGCTGATCGGCGGCCTGCTCGTCGCCGCCTCCGGCCTGCTGATCCTGACCGGGCTGTCCCCGGACAGCTCCTACGCGACGACGATGCTGCCCGGCCTCGTGCTGATGGCGGTCGGCATGGGCAACACGTTCACCCCGCTGACCCTGACCGCCACGACGAACGTCGGCCCCGAGGAGCAGGGGCTCGCGTCGGGCCTGTTCACCACCGCCCAGCAGGTCGGCGGCGCGCTGGGCCTGGCGATCCTGTCGACGATCGCCTCCGGCGCGACGGACACCCGGCTCGGGCAGGCGCCCGGGCGGCCCGACGCGGCGGCGCAGGCCGCGGCGCTGGTCCACGGGTACACGACCGCCTTCGAGGTCGGCGTCGCGTTCATGCTCGCCGGCGTGCTGATGGCGACCGTGGTGCTGCGCCGGCGCGACGTGGCCCACGTGAACGTCGACGCGAACGCCGGGGTCGACGCGAACGCCGGGGTCGACGACGCCGTCGTGGCCGCCGCGTGACGGACGCCGGCGGCCCGGCGGCGGCCATCGGGGACCGCGCCTGCGGGTACGATCGCGTCATGGCCGTCGGCGAGGAGCGGACGCTGCGCACCGATGCCGCCCGCAACCGCGGGCGCATCGTCGCCGCGGCGGCCGAGGTGTTCGCCGAGCGCGGCCTGGACGCGAGCGTCACCGAGGTGGCCGAGCGGGCCGGGGTCGGCAGCGCCACGGTCTTCCGGCGCTTCCCCACCAAGCAGGACCTGGTCGACGCGGTCATCGCCGACCAGCTCGACGCCGTCCTCGCCGACGCGGCGGCGGCCGCGGCCGACCCGGACCCGCGCCGCGGGCTGGAGGCGTTCTGCGAGCGGACCTGCATGGCCCAGGCCCACGATCAGGGCTTCAAGCAGGCCGTCTCGGCCCGCATGCTCGACCACGACGCGCTGCGGCGCCGCCGCGACGAGATCATGGAGCACCTGCGGACCGTCGTCGCCCGCGCCAAGGCCGCCGGGCTGATCCGCGAGGACCTCGCCGCCGAGGACCTGCCGGTGCTGCTGCACGCCGTGGCCAGCGCCGGCACGTTCGACCCCGACCAGGAGGGCCTGCACCGCCGCTACCTGGCGATCATGCTCGCCGGCCTGCGGCCGCCGGGCGACGCC
>JAICJK010000444.1 GCA_025928415.1 Solirubrobacteraceae bacterium
AGGAGGCGGAGCACGCCTTCCGCGGCGCCACCGCCTGCGCCCCGCGGCCCGCGCCCGCCGGCCTGGTCGGCGTCGCCGACGTCGGCGGCGGGTCGACCGAGCTGGTCGTCGGCACCGCCGGCGGCGCGGTCGCCTGGTCGGTGTCGCTGGCCCTCGGCTCCGCAAGCGCCACCGACGCGGCGCCGGACGCCGAGGCGCTGCGCCGCCACGTCGCGGCCGCCTTCGCCGGGGTGCGCCCGCCGCACCCGGAGCGGGCCTACGCCGTGGGCGGGAGCGCGACGTCGCTGGCGCGCCTGCTCGGCCCGGAGCTGACGCCGGACGTCCTGGCCGACGGCCTCGCGCTGCTGGCCAGCACGCCGCCGGCCGTGGTCGCGGCGCGCTACGACCTGCACGCCGAGCGCGTGCGCATCCTCCCCGCCGGCCTGCTGCTGCTCGACGCGGCGGCGCGCGCCCTGGGCTCCGGGCTGCGGATCGCCGGCGGCGGCCTGCGCGAGGGCGTCCTGCTCGCCCACCTCGACGCGGTGGGAGGATGCGGCGGCGATGGCCAAGGCACGTGAGATCCCGGGTCTGCGCGCCGAGACGCCGTACGCGGCGGCCGCCGCGGCGACGGTCCGCGTCCGGGCCCAGGAGCTCTTCGACCACGCAGAAGGCGTCCTGGACACGTCGGACATCGAGCGGGTGCACGACATGCGCGTCGCCAGCAGGCGTCTGCGCGCGGCGCTGGAGATCTACGCGCCGTGCTTCGCGCGCAAGGCCTTCAAGGCGGTCCTGCGCGACGTCAAGGCGCTGGCCGACGCGCTCGGCGCCCGCCGCGACCCCGACGTCCAGCTCGCGCACCTCGAAGGCCTGGCCGGCGCCCTGGGCGAGGAGTCGCGGCCCGGGCTCGACGTCTTCGCCGCCGTCCTGCGCGACGATCAGGCCACGGGCAACGCGGTCCTGGCCCAAGCGCTCGAGGCCGCCGCCGCGCAGGACCTGCGAGGGCGGCTGGAGGCCCTCGCGCGCAGCGCGGAGCGGCGCGCGGCGCCATGAAGGCGCGGCGCGTCAAGGGCCTGGACCCGGCCGCGCCGCTGGCCGGCGAGCTGCAGCGCATCGTCGCCGTGCGCACCGGCGAGCTGCTCGGCTTCATGCCCGCCGCGGCCGACCCCGCGCAGGTCCAGGCGCTGCACGACATGCGCATCGCGGCCAAGCGCCTGCGCTACGTCCTCGAGATCGGCGCCGGCCTGTTCGGGCCCTACGCCGCCACCGCGATGCGGCGGACGCGGGAGCTGCAGGACCTGCTCGGCGAGATCCACGACTGCGACGTGACGCTGCCGCGCGTGCTGGCGCTCGCCGAGCGCTGCCGCGCCGAGGACGTCGCGACGATCCTGGCGCGCGCCCCCGAGGGCGCGGAGGACCTCGACCCGGCGCTCAGCGTCCACGCCCCGCACGCCGCCGCCCACCGCGGCCTGCAGGTCCTGGCCACGCACCTGCAGGCCCGGCGGGAGCTGCTGTTCGGGCGCTTCCTCGCGGTCTACGAGCAGCTCGGCCGCGACGACTTCCGCGGCCGGCTCGCACGCGCGACGGCCGATCGAGGCTCCCCCGGCGCCCCGGCGGACGCCCGGCCTCCCGGCTGAGCAGGCGCCGCGCGCACGGCGACGGACCGGCGGGACGTGCCCGCCGGTCCGCGTCCGTACCGGGATGGCCGGTTGCGTGCCTACGCGGCGACGCGCTCGCGCTGGCGCGGCGCGGACTCCGGCGCGACGTCGAGCGAGTGCACGACGCGATCGACGGTCAGCTCGTGCACCGTCAGGCCGACGATGGCCAGGCCGGCGAGACCGAGCGCCGACGCGAAGCCGAGCCACAGGGCGGTCACCGGCACGAACACGAGGCTGGCGACGATCGTCCAGGCGCCGATCACAGCGGCCAGTGCACCGATGCCGCGCTGCGCGCGGTCGTGGATGCCGGCGGCCATGCCGAGCCCGACGAGGGTCGCGGCGATCGCGATGGCGAACATCAGCGTGGCGAAGGTGCCGACCGCGAAGGCGAAGGTGGCGACGACGAGGAAAGCGCCGAGGACACCGAGTGCGAGGTTGGACAGATACCGAGTCATGGTGCCTCCTTGATTGTGTTCCACCACCTAGTCTACCACTTCCATAGGGTCACAAAACATGTGGTACCCTACAGGTATGCCCTCCGACGTCAGCGAACAGACCCTCGCCGATCCCGCCGAGCGCTTCTCCGCCGCCTGGGACGCGTTCGTGCTGGCGGTCCGGCGCGCCTCGCTGCGCGGCTCGGCCACGCCCGGCGCCCTCTCGCTGTCGCAGTACCTCCTGCTGCGCCCGCTGCTCGACGGCGGCGGCCGGCCGCTGGGTCAGCTCGCGGAGGAGGCGGGGGTCACCGCGCCGACGGCGACGCGGGTCGTCGACGGCCTGCAGCGCTCGGGCGTCGTGCGCCGCGCCCGGTCGCGCGCCGACCGGCGCGCCGTGCAGGTCTCGCTGACGGGCGAGGGGCGCGCGCGGATGCAGCGCAAGCGCGCGCGGATCGCCGCCCAGCGCCAGCGCCTCTACGAGCGGCTGGACCCGGAGGAGCGCGAGGGCAGCGAGCGCCTGCTGCTGCACCTGGCCGAGCTGCTGGGCGAGCTGTAGGGCGGTCGCACCGGCCCGGCTAGCCTCCCCGTCTGATGGCCGAGCCGCCCGCCCAGGATCCGATCAGCGCCGTCCCGGTTCCGGCTCCGCCGCCCGACGTCGCCCACGACATCGCGCCGTCCGCCGTCCGGCCGATCTACGACGGCCGCGAGCTGAGCTGGCTGGACTTCAACGACCGCGTCCTGCAGCTCGCCGAGGACCCGTCGGTCCCGCTGCTCGAGCGCGCGAAGTTCGCCGCGATCTTCACGTCGAACCTCGACGAGTACTTCATGATCCGCGTCGCCGGCGTGCACGACCAGATCGACGCGGGCGTCGACGACCCGGGCGCCGACGGGCGGACCCCGAGCCAGACGCTCGAC
>JAICJK010000409.1 GCA_025928415.1 Solirubrobacteraceae bacterium
CGCGCCTAGGACGGCGCGGGCGGGCGGGTCCCGCTGACCCACGCGCCCTCCTCGGCCTTCCAGATCGGCGCGGTCGCCTTGATCGCGTCGATGATCTCGCGGGCCCCGGCGAAGGCCTCGCCGCGGTGGGGGGCGCTGGCCGCCACCAGCACCGACGGCTCCCCGAGCGGCACGCGCCCGACCCGGTGCTCGGCGGCGGCAGCGCACAGCCCGTGGCGCTGCACCGCGGCGTCCACGATCGCCTCGATGCGCTCGGCCGCCATCTCGGCGTACGCCTCGTAGTCGAGCCAGGCGACCTCCCGCGTCGTCCCGCCGAAGGTGACGACGGCGCCGGCGCGCGGGTCGCGGACCCGGGCCGCCACGGCGTCGAGCGACAGCGGGGCCGCGCTGATGACCGCGTGGGCGCCGCCGGACACCGGCGGGATCAGCGCCAGCTCGTCGTCCGGCTGCAGGACCTGCTCGGGCGCGGCGTACTCGCGGTTGACGGCCAAGACGAGCGGCAGGCCGCCGGCGAGGTCGTCGACCGCCGCCAGCGCGTCGGCGACCCGGGCGCCGTCGGGCAGCTCGAGCTCGAGCGCGTCCTTGCCCGCCCGCTGGCGGAGCATCGCGAAGAGGCGGACCCGGACGACCACGCCGCCCACCGTACCTCGCTCGGCGTACGCTTGAAGGCATGGCCACGACCCCTGAGCGCAAGGAGCGCCTGACCGTCGCCCCCGTCGTCGGACCCGACGATCCGCGGCGCTTCACGGACTCCGGCATCGAGATCGAGCAGCTCTACACGCAGGACGACCTGCCGGGCGATCTGCGCCTCGGCGAGCCCGGCGAGTTCCCCTACACCCGCGGCGTGCATCCCGAGATGTACCGCAAGCAGACGTGGACGATGCGCCAGTACGCGGGCTACGCGAGCGCCAAGGAGTCCAACGAGCGCTACCGCTACCTGCTGTCCAAGGGCTCGACGGGCCTGTCGATGGCCTTCGACCTGCCCACGCAGCTCGGCCTGGACTCCGACAACCCCCGCTGCGAGGGCGAGGTCGGGCGCACCGGCGTGGCCATCGACACGCTCGACGACATGCGCACCGCCTTCGACGGCATCCCGCTGGACCAGGTGTCCACGTCGATGACGATCAACGCGCCCGCCGCGGTGCTGCTGTGCCTCTACGAGCTGGTCGGCGAGGAGCAGGGCGTCCCGAGCGACAAGCTCCGCGGGACGACGCAGAACGACGTGCTCAAGGAGTACATCGCGCGCGGCAACTACATCTACCCGCCGCAGCCGACGATGCGCCTGACGACGGACCTGTTCGCCTACTGCAAGGACAACATCCCGCGCTGGAACACGGTCTCGATCTCCGGCTATCACTTCCGCGAGAAGGGCTGCAGCGCCGTCCAGGAGGTCGCCTTCACGCTGTGCAGCGGCATCGCCTACGTGCAGGCCGCGCTGGACGCCGGCCTGGCCGTCGACGACTTCGCGCCGCGGCTGGCCTTCTTCTTCAACGGCCACAACGACGTCTTCCAGGAGGTCGCGAAGTTCCGGGCCGCCCGGCGGATGTGGGCGACGATCATGCGCGAGCGCTTCGGGGCCAAGGACCCGCGTTCGCTCAAGCTGCGCTTCCACACGCAGACCGGCGGCGTGACGCTGACCGCCCAGCAGCCGGAGAACAACATCGTCCGCGTGGCGCTGCAGGGCTTCGCCGCGGTCTGCGGCGGCACCCAGTCGCTGCACACCAACGGCTTCGACGAGGCGCTGGCGCTGCCCTCCGAGCGGGCGGCCAAGATCGCGCTGCGCACCCAGCAGATCATCGCCCACGAGTCGGGCGCCACCGGCACCGTCGACCCGTTCGCGGGGTCGTTCTTCGTCGAGGCGCTGACCGACGAGATCGAGTCGCGCGCCCTGGAGCTGATCCACAAGGTCGACGAGCTCGGCGGCAGCGTGAACGCCATCCAGTTCATCACCGGCGAGATCGACGAGTCGGCCTGGGGCTACCAGGAGCGCTACCGCACCGGACAGGACGTCGTCGTCGGCGTCAACCAGTACGTCGAGGACGACGTCGAGGTCCCGGACCTGCTGCGCGTCGACCCGGCCTCCGAGCAGGCCCAGCTCGACCGCCTGAAGGCGTTCAAGGCCGACCGCGACCAGGCGCTGGTGGAGCGGCGCCTGGAGGAGCTGCGCGAGGTCGCGCGCGGCACCGGCAACCTGCTCGAGCCGATCAAGGCCGCCCTGCGCGACCGCTGCTCGATGGGCGAGGTCTGCGGCGCGATGCAGGACGTCTTCGGGAAGTACGCGCCGACCTTCTAGGCCGCCGTCGCGGCGGGCGGGCCACCGGCGGGCCTCGCGGGGCTCGCGGCTAGGGTGGCGCGATGCCCGTGGTCGCGATCCTGTTCTACGACGTCATCGTCGCCGTGCACGTCATGGCGATCATCCTCGCCTTCGGGGTGACGTTCGCCTACCCGCTGCTCGAGGTCTTCCTCGTGCGCAACGCGCCGGAGTCGATGCCGGCCTTCCATCGCGCCCAGGTCCTGGTCAGCCGCGCGCTCATCACGCCGGCCGCGGCCGTCGCGCTGCTGGCCGGCATCTACCTCGCGAGCGACCGGGACTACTTCTCCGAGCTGTGGGTGCAGGTCCCGTTCGCGATCCTGATCATCGTGATGGGGCTGACCGGCGCGTTCTTCATCCCGACCGAGAAGCGGCTGGCCGAGGCGGCGGAGCGCGGGGTGGACGGCGAGCCCTACCAGGCGCTCGTGCGCCGCCACGCGATGGTCGGCGCCACGGCGTCGGGGCTCGTGCTCGTGGCGGTGTTCTTCATGGTCACCAAGCTGGGCGGCTGATTGCAGCCGCGCGCGGCGCGAGGGAGGAGTCGCGCGGCGAGGAGTCGAAACCCGGTCGCGATGGTCGATCGCCGCGCGCAGCGCACCCTGGTGAAGTCCCCGCCCGAGCTGTGGGCGGAGGTGTCCGACGGCGAGGCCCTCGGGCGTCATCTCGAGCCGTTCGGGGAGATCCGCATCACCCGCCTGGAGCCCGAGACCACCGTCGCCTGGGAGGGCGACCGCGCGTGCGGCACGGTGGAGCTCGAGGCCACGGGCTGGGGCACGCGGGTGACCCTGACCGCCAGGACGGCGGACGGCGCCGGCTCGCCGGAGGCCGCGGCTGCGGTGGCCGCGCCCGCGGCGGCGCCGGCCTCCCCGGAGATCGCGGGCGCCGCGATCGAGGAGCCCGCGCCGGTCGAGGCGCCGACCACCGAGAGCGACGCGCTCGCCGGCGAGGAGCAGCCCGCGGCCACCGAGCGCCGGAGGTGGTGGCGCTCGCTGTTC
>JAICJK010000583.1 GCA_025928415.1 Solirubrobacteraceae bacterium
GCCGTACTCCTCGAACTTCGCCGGGTCGATCTCGACGTCCTCGGGCTCGACGAACTCGCCGGTCTCGGCGTCCAGGTAGGTGTTCTCGTCGATCGTCTCGACGATCAGGTGGGCCTCGAGGCGCTCGGGCACGAGCAGCTCGATGACGCGGTAGTCGCCGGTGTCGGGATCGAGCTCGACCTTGGCGTACTTGGCCGAGTCGGGCTGCTTCTTGTACGCGCTCAGCAGCGCGTCCTCGAGCGCGTGCTGCAGCTTGTCGGGGGCGATGCCCTTCTCCGCGGCAAGCGCGCCCATGGCCTCCAGGATCTCGCGTGACATGGCTACTCCTCCACGAGGTTGGATCGGTGGATGTCGACGTACGGGATCGCGACGACCCCGGTGTCGGCCGCGATCGTCACCTCGCGCTCGGACGCGCCGACGAGCTCGCCGGTGAACGACCGCACCCGCTTGCGGTCGCCTTCGGCGACGCTTCCGGGGCGGGTGGGCTCGGTTTCCCGGGCCTCGCGGGTGCGGACGCGCGCCCGCCGGCCCAGGTAGCGCCGGAAGTGGTCGGGCTTCGTCAGGGGCCGCTCGCGGCCGGGCGACGACACCTCGAGCGTGTAGCGCTCGCGCAGCTCGGGCAGGGCCTTGGTCACGCGCTCGCAGAGCGCGAGGGTGACGCCGTCGGGGTGGTCGATGAACACGCGCAGGGTCTCGCCACGGGCGACCTCGACGAGCAGCACCTCGACCTGCGGCTCGGCCGCGGCCAGCGTCGCCTCCACCTCGTCCTGGATCCTGTCAGTGCTCATCGGCTCCTCCTCACGACACAAAAAAAGCGGGCGAGCGCCCACTTCCCGTACTGCCACCGGCGCGGGCGCCGGTGCGAAAGCTGTGTGCCAAAGATAGCAATATGGAGGCCGTCGAGTCCTACCTCACAAGCATCGGTGCGCCTTGGCGGCGGGTGGGCCACAGGGCCTGGGGAATGACCCTCCCGGACGTCGGCGGGCGGCCGCTCGACGTCGGCCTCGCGGTCAGGGGCCGGCGGCCCGCGCTGCTGCGCCTGCAGGCCGAGGTCTGCGCCCCCGGGCGCCTGGATCCCGACGACCTGCTGCACCGCAACCGCGCGCTGGCGCTCGCGCGCTTCGCGCAGACGCGGGCGGGCGTCGTGTGGATCCAGGCCGACGTGCCGGCCGCGACGGTCGACGCGGTGACGCTCGACGCCGCGCTCGGGCTGCTCGCGTCCGCCGCGGAGGCGGCGCGGGTGGCGGCGGGCGACGGCTCGCGGACCTGAGCGCGGCCGCCGATCAGCGGCTACGCGGCCTCTGAGGCGCGGCGGGCGCGGTCGCGGTAATGGCGGTAGTCGGCGCGCTCCGGGCGCAGCGTCGAGGCCAGCGCGAGCGGCTTGCGCGCCTCGTGGTGCTTGCCCTGGAGCTGCAGCGCGCGGCCGAGGCAGAACAGCGCGAAGTCGTTGGTCGGGGCGTGCTCGACCACCGCCTCGAACTCCGCGGCGGCCTCGCGGTAGCGCTGGGAGCGGAACAGCGCGCGGCCGAGCGCCTCGCGGATCGAGGTCTTGTCGGGCTCGAGGTCGCGGGCGCGGGCGAGCGGGACGGCGGCGGCGTGGTAGTCGCCGTCCTCCAGCAGCCGGGTGCCGTTCTGGTAGAGCTCGTAGACGTTGTCCATGGGCGCGGGCGTCGGAACGGGTTTCGGCATCTGACGCCGCCGTGCGTCGCGTGTGTCTGAAACGCGGACGGGTCTCAGTGTAGAACCGCGTCAGAGCGCGCTGGCGGAGCTGCGCCGCGCGCTGCAGCGGTCCGGCCGGTCCGTCGCCCCGGGCACGACGCTGCGGGCGCTCGAGCAGCGGGTTGCGTTTTTGTTAGCGCTCGTAGTCGTTTTCCATGGGCGCGGCCGCCTAAGTTTAGAACCGGTTCATAAGGCGCGGATCGGGCGGCGGCCGCCCCGCAGCCGGGCGACGGC
>JAICJK010000613.1 GCA_025928415.1 Solirubrobacteraceae bacterium
CGCGCCGCGGCCGACCGCGCGGGCAGGAACACGCGGCAGCGCAGCCCGCGGCGCGCCGCCTCGTGGGCCACCGCGCGGCCGTGGTTGCCGGCGCTGGCGGCCACGAGCGTGTGGACGCCGGGCCGCTCGCGCAGCGCCCGCTCGATCGCCCACGACGCCCCGAGGACCTTGAAGGCCGGCAGCCCGAGGCGATCGGACTCGTCCTTCAATGCCACCTCCCCCACGCCGAGCTCCGCGGCGACCGCCGCCAGGGCGCGCAGCGGCGTCGGCGCGTAGCCCGGCAGCGCGGCGTGGAAGCCCGCGGCCTCGCCGCTGGACGGCGGCACCCCGGCCGGGCCGGCGTGGGGATTGACGAGCGCCCTCATGCGCACAGCCGCTGCGCGACCGCCACGAGCGCCCGGGCGACCGCGTCGGTGTCGGGGACGCTGACCCACTCCTCGGCCGCGTGGGCGCCCTCGCCGCCGGGCCCGAGCATCACCGTCGGGATGCCGGCGGCCGCGATGAACGCCGCATCGGCCCAGTAGCTCGCGCCGCCGACGGCCGGCGCGGCGCCCAGCGCCCGCGCGGCGGCGTCGCGCACGATCCCGGCCAGCTCCGCGTCCGCGGCCAGCTCGAAGGGCTCGCGCACCAGCAGCGTCCGGCGGGTCGCCCGCAGCTCGGGGTCGGCGGCCGCACAGGCGTCCAGCAGGGCCTGGAGCTCGGCCTCGACGGCGGCCGCCGTGTCGCCGGGCAGCGTGCGCCGCTCGAGCCCGAGCACGCAGCGGGCCGGGTAGCTCGACAGCTCCTCGCCGCCCCGGATGACCGAGGCGTGCACCGAGCCACGGCCGAGCAGCGGATGGGTGCGGCCGGCGAGCGCCACGTCCAGCTCGCCGAGCGCGGTGAGGATCGGCCCCGCCTTGACGATCGCGTCGACGCCGAGGTGCGGGCGCGAGCCGTGGGCGGCGCGGCCCGCGACCTCGATCTCGGCCCACACGAACCCCTTGTGGGCGACGACGAGCTCGAGCTCGGTGGGCTCGGTGACGATCGCCGCGTCGGCCCGGACGCTGCGCAGCACCTCCTGGACCCCGAGGCTCGCGTGCTCCTCGTCGGCCACGGCCGCGACCACCACGTCCCCGGCGAGGCCTAGCGCGGCCGCCTCGCGGCAGGCGATCAGCGCCGCCGCGAGGCCGGCCTTCATGTCGTAGGCGCCGCGGCCGTACAGCCGGTCCCCGTGGACGCGGGGCGCGTGCGGGTCCCGCATCCCCTCGACGGTCACGGTGTCCAGGTGCCCGCACAGCAGCAGCGTGCGCCCGCCGCCGGAGCCCGGCGCGCGGACGACCACGCTCGGGCGCCCCGGCGTCGCCTCCAGCACCTGCGCCTGCAGGCCCGCGTCGCGCGCCCACCCGGCCACGAACGCCGCGATCTCGCCCTCGCCGGCGCCCCCCGGCACCAGCGACGGGTTGACCGAGTCGATGGCCACCAGCGCGGCGAGGAGGTCGGCGACGTCGGTTGCGGCGGGCATCGACGCCCATCCTGACCGTTCCGCGGCCGCGCGGCAGGGGCGGCAGGGACTGGTCGATCGGGCGGTGCCGGCGGCTTGTGCGCGCCACCGCGCGGTGAGACCGTCGGCGGACCAGGCCCTGTGCGTGAGCGGGGCCGTCATCGAGGGGGGTCGACATGTCCGACAGCGTGTTGTTCGTCGGTTGGGGCGAGACGGTCCGCGGCGCCGAGGAGCGGGGTCTCGAGGTCTTCAACGAGGCGCTCGGGATCCTGGGCCGCATGCAGCAGGACGGGAGCATCGAGCGCTTCGACG
>JAICJK010000325.1 GCA_025928415.1 Solirubrobacteraceae bacterium
ATGATCGCCGAGAAGGCCGCCGACCTGATCCGGGGCCGCGCGCCCGCGGGGTTCGCGCCGGCCGAGGCGGGCGCGGCGGCCTGACGGCACGGCGGGCCGGCGCCGTCCGTGGCGCTCGGACCCGCCAAGGACGGCGGCCGGCCACCCCAGCCGGCCGCCGCCGCGATCGCCGTCAGCCCGTCGTCACGACGAGCTGCGGCGGGTTGGCGCCCTCCTTGGAGGAGTAGTAGGCGCTGTTGGTCGAGGCCGTGCTGAGCCCGAAGCTCACGCGCGAGCCGGCGTGCACCGCGGAGGTCACGTCGAGCTGCGCCCACGACCCGACGGTCGTCGCGCCGAGCGACCCGAGGGCCGGCTCGGTCAGCGCCGGGGCGTTGTCGTAGGTGATCCCGCTCTCGGTCCAGCTCGCGGCCGGGACGCCGAACACGCGCCCGCCGTCGGGGCTGGCGTCGGTGGCGAACAGGCGCAGCTTCGCGCTGGTGACCGTGCCGCTCACCCCCGACAGGTCGAAGGTCACGTAGCTCTTGTACAGCGGGCTGCCGGCGCGCAGGCGCAGGCTGGTCTGGGTGCCGTAGTTCTTCGTCGGGCTACCCGACTGCACGTAGGCGTCGGCCGCGGGCTGGAGGGTCACGGTGCCGACGGTCCCACCGCCCGGGCCGGCCGTGACGTAGCCGACCTTGGTGGTGGTGTCCGAGGTCGTCCCGTTGGAGACCGTGAGGCCGACGGTGTAGGTCCCCGCCGCGGCGTAGGTGTGGCTCGGGCTCTGCAGCGTCGACGTGCCGCCGTCCCCGAAGGTCCACGACCAGCTCGTCGGGCCGCCCGTCGAGGTGTCGGTGAACTGCACGCCGAGCGGGGCCGTCCCGGTGACCGGCGTGCCCGAGAACGCGGCGGACAGCGACGGCGGCGGCGGACCGCCGCCGAGCGACTCCTGCGAGTGCCAGTAGTTGCCCAGCCCGTGGTCGTTGGCCTCGATCACGATGCCCGTCGCGTCGTTGACGTTCTGCTTGGTCGACGTCGCGTCGTTCATCTTCGGCGAGCCGTTGGCGCGGATGACCGGCGTGCCGGCGCCGGGCGCGAACGCGACGGCGTCCATCGACGTCGTCTTCTCGACGATGTCGCCGCCGGACTGGCCGCTGGTGTTCGGCGGCTGGGGCCCGGTCGCGTACATGTGGATCATCCGGTGCTGCTCGTCGAGCAGGACGATCGGGCGCGTGTTGGAGTCGTGGTCGGTGCCGTAGACGTAGCTCTTCCAGACGCCGTCGGTGCCGCGGACGAGCAGCAGGATGAGCGGGTTGGCGCTCTTGCTCTCGCTCGTCTTGACCGCGGCGTAGACGCGCCCGGCGCTGTCGGCCTTGAGGTTGATGTGGTCGTCGGCGGTCCAGCCGGTCGGGACGACGCTCGTGCTCCAGGCGGCGTCGCCCGCGCCGTCGGCGTGCACGGAGAAGTAGACCTTCTTGTCGACCTGGTCGGACCACATCACGCCGATCTTGCTCCCGCCGAAGTGGATCAGCGAGGAGATGTCGTCGCTGTCCAGCGTCGTCGACCCCGGGACCACGTACGGCGCGCTCCAGCTCGCGTCGTTGCCGCCCTGCGTGTGGTTGACGTAGACCTTGTTGCCGTAGGTCCACGTCGACCACAGCGTGCCCGTCGCGTCCTTGTCGATGACCAGCGTCTCGGTCTTGACCGGGTTGATGTCGGCGGGATAGCCCGCGTCGAGCGTGTAGGCGCCGTTCGCGTACGTGTAGCGGTACAGGCGCGCGCCGGTGCCGGAGGTGATCGCCGGGGCGGTCGCGCCGTGGCCGGCGTCCTTGAAGTAGTGCGAGGCGACGTAGAGATGGCCGGACCCCGCGTCCCACAGCACGTCGGCGCGCGAGCTGGTCCGCGTGTCGACGGCCGTGCCCGTGTCGCTCCACTTGCCCGTGGTGCGGTCGAGCTTGAAGATCTCGTAGCGGTTCTTGGCCGGGCTGAAGAGGATCCCCCACCAGGAGCCGTCGTTGAACCACAGCTTGCTCTCCGGCTTGGTGCCCGTCGGCGAGCCGCCCAGCGGGGCGTAGGAGCCGTCGTTGTAGCCGATGTCGCCCGTGGCGGCAGAGGACGGAGCGACGGCGGGCCCGGCGACGACCGCGGTCAGCACGCCGGCGATGGTCGCGACGAGCGCGAGGGAACGACCCAGTCGGGACACGCGGGCGACCGTACCGGCGGGGGGAGCGGGTGTCGCCCCGCCGCACGGCCAGTCTTCCGGCAGATCAGCCTGGACCATGGTCCAGGAGCCCGCGCGCTCCGTGCGCGCGTTCAGGAGTCGTTCAGGTTCCCTCGCGCACGCTGAGGGCGTGTCGATCGCTCACACGGATCTCATCTGGGCCGAGCACGCCAACCACTTCGCCGCGCGCCACGACGGCTGGGAGGACGCGGCGCGCGCGTGGGCGTCCGTCTCCGAGCCCCTGTTCCTCGTGCTGGTCGTGGGCCTCGTGCTCGTCGGGCTGGCCTTCGGGCGCCACCGGGTGACCGTCGCCGGGGTGGTCTCGGGGCTGGCCGCGGGCCTCGCGCTGCTCGTCGGCGCGGTGATCTCGTCGTTCGTCGACCGGCCGCGCCCGTTCGTCGCGCACCCCGGGGAGATCCACGCGTTCCTCTCGCACGCGGCGGACCCCGGCTTCCCGAGCGACCACGCGCTGGGAGCGTTCGCGATCGCCGGCGTGCTGCTCTTCTTCTTCGGGCTGCGGGCGCTCCCCGTCCTGGCCGGTGCGGCGGCGCTGGCCCTCGCGCGCGTGATGGTCGGGGTCCACTACCCCGGCGACGTGCTCTCGGCGGCGCTGATCGGCCTGGTGGCCGCCGCGATCCTCTGCGCCGTGGCGCGCCTGCCGCGGGTGGCGGCCTCCGCGCGCGCCCTCGACGCGCGGGTCCCGCATCCGCTCGCGGGCTCGCCGGGCGCGCCGGCGTCCTGAAGCCGGTCCTCAGCGTCGACCGCCGAGCGACGGCACCCGGCCGCCGCGGAACAGCCCGGCGAGCGTCCCGTTGCGCGGGTCGGCCGCCGCGCCGAGCCGGCCGAGGCCGAAGGCGCGCTCGATCGTCGCCAGGACGCCGTAGTGGTCGACGGGCCGCGCGTCGCGGGTCCCCGGCCGCACGTCCGGGCCGAGCACCACCGTGGCGATCCGCCCGCCGTGGGCGACGCGGCAGCAGCCCGCGTCGGAGTCGCCCTCGTCGTAGGTCAGCACGAGGAAGCCGTGCGGCCCGAGCTGGCGCCGCAGGGGCGGGACCGTGCGCGCCAGGAAGCGATCGCCCTGCGCGACGTCGCAGTCGTGGGTGTCGTTGCAGAGGTTGGGGACGATGAACGCGAAGCCGGGCAGCCGGTCCGCGCGCAGGTCGCGGGCGAGCTGCCCGAAGCCCACCATGCGGCGGCAGCGGGCCGGGTCGCGCACGATGGCGTCGTAGTAGGCGAACGGGTTGTGCTTCTTGGCGTAGCCGCCCGCGCTCGCCACGGTGGAGCAGGGCGCGGGCAGGTCCTCGAGGTAGGCCTTCCACGTAAGGCCCGCGGCCTCGAGCTGGTCGGCGATGCTGCGGGCGTCCACGTGGCAGTCCGTGCAGTTCTCGGCGATGCCGTGCGTCGACCCGCTGGTGAGCGCCAGGTAGTTCGGCAGCGACGGGTGGCGGATGCCGTAGCTGCGGGTGGCCACGCCGCCGTCGCGCGCGAGCGCGTTGAGCGCAGGCGCCGCGGAGGACCCGAGCACGTCGCGGTCCTCCTTGTTCTCCATCACCAGCACGATCACGTGGGAGCGCGCCGCCGCGGGCAGCGCGTGGACCGGTCCCACCGCCAGGGGCGCCCCGGGGTGCGCGTCGCCGCCGCAGCCCGCGAGCGCGGCGGCGAGCAGCAGCGTTGCCGCCGCGACGAGCGCCGGGCCG
>JAICJK010000294.1 GCA_025928415.1 Solirubrobacteraceae bacterium
CGGCAGCACGCCCCGGCCGACGTCGCCGAGACCGCCCGCGCGCTGAACCTGCTCAACGAGAGCTACCTGCTCGACGCCTTCGGCCGCGAGCCGCGCGTGAGCGTGGCGACGGCCGAGCAGACGCTGACCGAGATCTGGACCGCGATCCTCGACCGAGGGAGGGACTGACCATGGACGTCTTCCGCACGCCCGACGAGCGCTTCGCCGCGCTCCCGGGGTATCCGTACGCGCCGCACTACGCCGAGGTCGACGGCTTGCGCCTGCATCACCTCGACGAGGGCAGCGGCCCCACCGTGCTCTGCTTCCACGGCGAGCCGAGCTGGAGCTACCTCTACCGGCACATGCTCGAGCGCCTGGTGGCCGCCGGGCAGCGCGTGGTCTGCCCCGACCTCGTCGGCTTCGGCCGCTCCGACAAGCCGACCGACCCCGGCTGGTACACCTACGACCGCCACGTCGAGACGGTCACCCGGCACCTCGAGCAGGTCGACCTGGCCGACGTCACGGTCGTCGTGCAGGACTGGGGCGGCCCGATCGGGCTGCGCTGGGCGGTCGAGCACGCCGACCAGGTGGGGCGGCTGGTCATCCTCAACACGGGCCTGTTCTCCGGCCGCGTGAGCAAGGGCTTCATGGCCTGGCGCGAGTTCGCCGAGCGCACGCCGGACCTGCCGGTGGGCAACATCATCCAGGCGGCGACGACCACGGAGCTGGCGCCGGAGATCGTCGCGGCCTACGACGCGCCGTTCCCCACGCCGGAGAGCAAGGCGGGCGCCCAGAGCTTCCCGCTGCTCGTGCCGCTGACGCCCGAGGACGCCGGCGCGGCGGAGATGCGCGCGGTGCAGGACGCCCTGGGCCGATGGGACAAGCCCGCGCTCGTGGCGTTCTCCGACAGCGACCCGGTGTTCCCGTTCCCGCAGGCCGGCGAGCAGTTCGTCGCCCTGCTTCCCGGGGTGGACGAGCAGGTCCGGATCGAGGGCGCGGCGCACTTCCTGCAGGAGGACCGGGGCCCGCAGATCGCCGAGGCGATCCTCACGGCGTTCGCGCCGCTGGGGGCCTGAGGCGGCTGGGGCCGGCGCGCCGCGCGAAGCGCCGCGCGCGCTACCCGGCGCCGTCCGCGCTCAGCACGATCACGCAGTTCTGCCCGCCGAAGCCGAAGGCGTTGGCGACCGCCGTGCGCACGGGTGCCCGGCGGGCGTGCAGCGGGATGTAGTCGAGGTCGCAGTCGGGGTCGGCGGTGTGCAGGTTGGCGGTGGGCGGCAGCACGCCGTCGCGGATCGCCAGCAGGCAGGCCATCGCCGACAGCGCGCCGGCGGCGCCGATCAGGTGCCCGACCATCGACTTCGGGGAGCTCACGGGCACGTGGTCGGCGGCCGCGCCGAACGCGGTCCGGATCGCGCGCGTCTCGATCGCGTCGTTGGCCCGCGTCCCCGTCCCGTGCGCGCAGACGTAGTCGACCTCCTCGGGCCGGACGCCCGCGCGCTCCAGCGCCAGCTCGATCGCGCGGGCCGCGTAGGCGCCGGAGGGCTCGGGCGCGCTGATGTGGAAGGCGTCGGCGGTCAGCGCGCCGCCGGCGACGGTCCCGTAGGCCCGGGCGCCGCGCGCGCGGGCGTGCGCGGCGGACTCGACGACCAGCACGACCGCGCCCTCGCCGAACACGAACCCGTCGCGGTCGGCGTCGAACGGCCGGCTGGCCTCCTCGGGCGCGTCGTTGCGCTGCGACAGCGGCCCCATGTTGGCCAGGCCGGCGAGCATCGTCGCGGCGATGCCGGCGTCGGCGCCGCCCGCCAGCACCACGTCGGCCTCGCCGCCGAGGATCAGGCGCCGCGCCTCGAGCAGCGCGTAGGTCCCGCTCGCGCAGGCCGCCGCGCTCGCCGACACCGGCCCGTGCGCCCCGAGGTCGATCGCGACCTCGCAGGCCGGCATGTTCGGGATCATCGCCGGGACGTAGTAGGGGCTGACGGCGCGCGGCCCCGCGGTCAGCAGCGCCTCGACGTTCGCGCCGGTCTCCGGCGCGCCGCCGATCGCGCTGTTCAGGGCGACGGCGACGCGCTCGGGCGCGGCGCCCACGTCCAGCCCGGCGTCGGCGACCGCCTCGCGCGCGGCCGCGATGCCCAGGTGCGACACGCGCGCCGAGCGGCGCGCGCGCTTGGGCCCGAGCAGCGCCTCGGCGTCGAACCCGCGCACCTCGGCGGCGATCCGCACCGGAAGGCCGGACGCGTCGAAGCTCGCGATCGGCCCGACGCCGGACCGGCCCGCCAGCAGCGCGTCCCACGTCGCCGGCGCGCTGTGGCCCACGGGGGTGATCGCCCCGAGGCCGGTCACCACCGGGTCGCCGTCGGTCAGGCGGGGGCTCACGGGCGCTCGAGCAGCCCGGCGCGGGCGTCGTGCGCCGCCTGCTCGCGGATGCGGTAGTGCAGCTTCTTGCCGGTGGCGGTCATCGGCAGCTCGTCGACGAACCGGTAGGCGCGCGGGCGCTTGTAGCCGGCGAGCATCGGGTGCTCGCGGCAGTGCGCGTCGCAGGCGGCGGCGCCGAGGGCGGGGTCGCTGCGCACCACGTAGGCGACGACGAGCTCGCCCCACTCGGGGTCGGGGACGCCGACGACGAGCGCGTCGGCGATGCCCGGGTGCGCGCTGAGGACGCCCTCGACCTGGACGGGGTGGACGTTCTCGCCGCCGGTGATGACCATGTCGTCCTTGCGGCCGACGATCGTGACGTACTCGTCCTCGTCCCAGGTGGCGAGGTCGCCGATGTACAGCCAGCCGTCGCGGAACCGGGCCGACTGCTCCTCCGGCTGGTTGACGTAGGCGTAGCCCGACTTCACCGAGCGCACGATGACCTCGCCGACCTCGGCGCCGTCCTTGGCCGCGTGGTCGTCCGGGTCGGCCTGGCGGTCCTCGTAGATACGGACGACGGCGACGTCGTCGTCGGTGCACGCGCGGCCGGCCGAGCCGGCGTGCTCGGGGAGGTCGGACGGGCGCAGGAACGTGTTCCAGAACGCCTCGGTCGTGCCGTAGCCGTTGAAGATCCGCGGGGTCAGCAGCTCCTGGTAGCGCAGGCACGCCTCGCGGTCCAGCGGGGCGCCCATCGTCACGATGCCGCTGAGCGTCGACAGGTCGCGCGGGCGCGCCTGCTGCTCGGCGCTCAGCAGCGCGAGGCTGGTCGGCGCGCCGACGAGGAACGTCAGCCCGTGCTCCTGGACCCAGTCGAGGACGGTGGCGGCGTCGAACTGCCGCAGCGCGACCGCCTCGGCGCCCACGTAGAAGACGGGGTTCGGGCCGCCGGAGTAGAGCCCGCCGCGATGGAACCACGGCGTCATGTTCAGCGTCCGGTCGGTGGGGGACAGCGGGAAGTGCATGATGACGTCGTGCGCCGACAGCACCTCGACGGCGTTGTTGAGCGAGACGCCCTTGGGCATCCCGGTCGTCCCCGAGGTGTACAGCCGCGTCGTCTCGTCGTAGGTGGTCGCGGCGGGCAGCGGCGGCGGTGTGCCGCCGTCCTCCAGGAGCGCCGCGAAGGGGGTGGCGCCGCCGGCGGGTGCGCCGTCGCCGTCGCCGTCGCCGCCGACCGTCACGACCAGCGGCGGCGCGTGCGCGGCGCGGCCCAGCGCCTCGCCTGCGACGCCCGCGAGCGCGGCGTCGTGGACGAAGGCGCGCGGCCGGCTGTCGTCGATGACATGGGCGATCTCTCCCGCGGCGAGGCGGAAGTTGACGGGCGCGGCGATCGCCCCGGCGCGCTGGGCGGCGAGCCACAGCAGCGCGAACTCCGCGCCGTTGTAGAGCTGGAGCACGACGACGTCGCCCGGCCCGACGCCGCGCGCGATCAGCCCGGCGGCCAGGCGGCCGGCGTCCGCCCACAGCTCGGCGTAGGTCCAGCGCCGGCCGGTGGCGGGGTCGTGCAGCGCGTGGTGGGCCGCGAAGCGGTGGCTGTTGCGCTCGACGCCCGCCAGGTAGGTGAAGCGGTGCTCGAACACCGCGCGGAACGCGGTGGAGTCGTAGCGGTAGGGCTCCGAGGCGCTCACAGGTCAGCCTCCCCGCGATGTCCGCGCAGCGCGATGTTCGCGCAGCGAACTCGCAATGCCGGCGCCAGCCGGCACGCGATGTTCGCGCAGCGAACTCGCAATGCCGGCGCCAGCCGGCACGCGATGTTCGCGCAGCGAACTCGCAATGCCGGCGCCAGCCGGCACGCGATGTTCGCGCAG
>JAICJK010000534.1 GCA_025928415.1 Solirubrobacteraceae bacterium
CTTCTGCCTGCCGACGTGCCCGACCTACGTGACGATGGGCGAGGAGATGGACTCGCCGAGGGGGCGCATCTTCCTGATGAAGGAGGTGCTCGAGGGCGAGCTCGAGCTGGAGACCGCGCTGCCGTTCATCGACAACTGCCTCGGCTGCCTGTCGTGCGTGACGGCGTGCCCGTCCGGCGTGCGCTACGACGAGCTGATCACCCCGTTCCGGGCCCACGCCGAAGAGCGCCGGGAGCGCCCGCCGATGGAGCGCGCGCAGCGCGCGCTGGTCCTGCGGACGCTGCCCTTCCCCCGGCGCTTCCGCGTCGCCGCCCGGCTCGGGCGCCTCGCGCGGCCCGCGGCGCGCCTGATGCCCGGCGCGCTCTCGAGGATGCTGGCGCTGCTGCCCGAGCGCGTCCCGGCGGCGCAGCCGCTGCCCGAGGTCCATCCCGCGCAGGGCGAGCGACGCGCCCGGGTGGCCCTGCTGGCCGGCTGTGCCCAGCAGGTCCTCGATCCCGATCTCAACTGGGCGACGCTGCGGGTGCTGGCCCGCAACGGCGTGGAGACCGTGATCCCGCGCGCGCAGGGCTGCTGCGGCGCGCTGGCGATGCACACCGGCGCCGCGGCGCAGGCCAAGCCGCTGGCCCGCCGCAACCTCGGCGCGCTCGGCGGCGACGTCGACGCCGTCGTGACCAACGCCGCGGGCTGCGGCTCGGGCATGCACGAATACGGCCTGCTGTTCGCGGGCGAGCCCGAGCAGGAGGCCGCCGAGCGCTTCGCCGAGCGCGTGGTCGACGTGAGCGTGTTCCTCGACGCGCTCGGGCTGCGCGACGCGCCGCCGCCCGCGACGGCGCCGACCGCCGTCGCCTACCACGACGCCTGCCACCTGGCCCACGCCCAAGGCGTCCGGCGCGCCCCGCGCGCGCTGCTGGAGGCCATCGACGGCGTCACGCTGGTCGAGCCCGCCGAGTGGGAGCTGTGCTGCGGCTCGGCCGGGACCTACAACGTGGAGCGGCCGGACGTGGCAGCGGAGCTCGGCGCCCGCAAGGCGCGCAACCTGCTGGCCACCGGCGCCCAGGCGATCGCGACGGGCAACATCGGCTGCACGACGCAGATCGCGATGCACCTGCGCGCCCTCGGCCACGAGCTCCCGGTGCTCCACACCCTGCAGGTGCTCGACCGCGCCTACGCCCGGCGCCCCCTGGAGGAGATCGCATGAGCACGCTCGCCATGACCGGCACCGGCCTGGACGAGCGGTCGCGCACCGAGATCCTCAGCCCCGGCGCGCTCGCGTTCGTCACCGAGCTGCACCGCCGCTTCGAGCCCCGCCACGCCGCGCTGCTCGCGGCGCGCCGCGAGCGCCACGAGCGGCTGCGCCGCGGCGGCACGCTGGACTTCCTGCCCGAGACGCGCCACGTCCGCGAGGGCGCCTGGCAGGTCGCCGCGCCGCGGGACGACTACGCCGACCGCCGCGTGGAGATCACCGGCCCGACCGACCGCAAGCTCGTCATCAACGCGCTCAACTCGGGGGCGCGGGGCTTCATGGCCGACTTCGAGGACGCGAGCTCGCCCACCTGGGTCAACCAGGTCTCCGGCCACGCGAACCTGATCGACGCGATCGATCGGACGATCGCCTACGACAGCTCCGACGGCCGGCACTACGCGCTGGGCGACGAGGTCGCGACGCTGCTGGTGCGCCCGCGCGGCTGGCACCTGCCCGAGAAGCACCTGCACATCGACGACGAGCCGGTGGCCGGCGCGCTGCTCGACTTCGGGCTGTTCGCCTTCCACGCGGCCGCCCGCCTGCTCGAGCGCGGCTCGGCGCCCTACCTCTACCTGCCGAAGCTGGAGCACCACCTCGAGGCGCGCCTGTGGAGCGAGGTCTTCGGGTTCGCGGAGGAGGCGCTCGGGATCCCGCGCGGCTCGTTCCGCGCGACCGTGCTGATCGAGACGCTCCCGGCCGCGTTCCAGATGGAGGAGATCCTCTTCGAGCTGCGCGAGCACTCCTACGGCCTCAACGCGGGGCGCTGGGACTACATCTTCTCGATGATCAAGTGCTTCCGCGACCGGGCGGACTTCGTGCTGCCCGATCGCGACGACGTGAAGATGACCGTCCCGTTCATGGCAAGCTACGCCGAGCTGCTGGTCGCCACCTGCCACCGGCGCGGGGCCTTCGCGATGGGCGGGATGGCGGCGCTGATCCCGTCCCGCAGCGACCCGGAGGCCAACCAGCGGGCGATCGACGCCGTGCGCGCCGACAAGGAAC
>JAICJK010000004.1 GCA_025928415.1 Solirubrobacteraceae bacterium
CGGCCAGCGCGGCCCGCCGCGCCGCCGCCCACGCCGGCTTGCGCGCCCCGTTCTCGCGCAGCAGGCCGAAGAAGCCCTCGCGGTCGGCGGGGCGCGCGTCGTGGAGGCTGTGCCACTGGTAGATGTAGGCCGCCGCCACCTTGCCGCGGTAGTGGGCCTGCAACATGCGGAAGAGCTCCGTGACGTACTGCGCCTGCCGGGCCTCCGAGACGCAGTCCGGCCGCAGGCGGCAGGTGCTCCAGCCGATCTCGGTGATCCAGATCGGCAGCGCCCGGCCGCCGCGCTCCTGGGCCTCGACCCGGATCTGGTCCACGCGGCGGAAGTCGTTGCGCTCCTGCGAGGTGACGCTCAGCGGCGAGCCGAGCGTGTACGGGTGCACGGCGATCCCGTCGACCACCTGGCCGAGGTCGGGGACCGCCGCGAACATGTCGGCGATCCAGTCGCGGATCGAGCCGTCGCGCGCCGCGTAGCCCGTGTCGCCGTAGACCAGGAACCGCGCCCGGGGGTTGGCGCGATGTCCGGCGACCGCGGCGGCGCGCACCAGCCGGGCGTAGTGCGCGGCGTCCACGCCGCCGACGGCGAAGACCCGGTAGGAGGGCTCGTTCCAGAGCTCGAAGGCGCGCGGCGCCAGGTCGCCCGGCAGCTCGGGGTGGGCGCGCCAGAAGCTGCCGCCGGGCCCGTAGCGCGCCGCCACGCGCGCCACGAAGCGCGCCCACGGCGCGGCATGGGGCGGCAGGCGCCGCGGCGTGCGGGCCTGCCACGACGGCGTGGCGAACAGCAGCGGCAGGATGCGCATGCCGTCGCGGGCGGAGGTGAGGAACTTCGCGTCGTACTCGGCGAAGCGCCAGGCGCCGCGGCGCGGCTCGACGTGGTCCCAGCGCAACTGCTCGCGCAGGTCGCGGATGCCGAGCGGCCGGATCGCCCGCTGGTCGCGCCCGACGTCGGAGTGGAACGTGTTGGCGTCCAGCCCGACCACCACGCGCGGCGGGCCCGCGGCCGCGGCGTGGTCCCCGCCGCCGGCGCACCCCGAAACCGCCGCGCCCAGCCCCGCAGACACGAGCAGGGCGGCCAGCGCGCCTCGGAGGCCGTTGTGATCCACCCCGCGATGGTAGGGGCGGGACGCTGCCGGCTCGCCGGTCGCGTGCGACGACCGCCCGGAGCCGCGCGACGACGCCAGTCACTAGGTTCACGCGCCATGCGGGTGTTCATGCGCCGGACGTCGAGGAGCGAGCGCGCGCCGGCTCTCGCGGCGCTGGCGCTCGTGTTCGCGGGTTGCGCGCTGCTCGCCGTCGAAGCTCGGCATCTCACCTTCAACGGCGATGACTGGGTGTTCGTCCTCGATCGGCGCGGCACCGGCCCCGGTGTGCTCCTGCGTCCGTACAACGAGCACCTCATGGCGCTTCCGATCCTGGGCTTCAAGGTCCTGCTCCAGGTGTTCGGTGGCCGCAGCTACGCCCCGTTCATCGCGCTCCTCCTGATCGTCCATGCGGTCGCCTGCCTCTTGCTGTACGCGGTGGCGCGTCGCTGCGTGGGGCCGTGGCTCGCCTTGATCCCCACCGCCATCCTGGTCGTCCTCGGCCCCGCATGGCAGGACCTGCTCTGGGCGTGCAACGTCGCGTTCGTCGGTGCGGTGGCCGCCGGGCTCGGCACGATCCTGGTCCTCGACCGCCGGGATCGGCTGGGCGACTGGGCGGCGGCGGCCCTCCTGTGCGTCTCGCTGCTGTGCACCAGCGTCGGCGTGGCGATGGTGTTGCTCGCCGCGGTGCTGCTCGTGCTGGAACGACCCCGCAACTGGCGGCGGCTGTGGATCGTGCTGGTCCCCGCGGCGTTGTACGCGGCCTGGTACGCGGGCTACGGGGAGAGCGGTGTCACCGGCCGGCTGCTGCACCGCAACCTGCAGAACCTCCCCTCCTACGTGCCCGACGCGCTGGCCGCCGCGCTCGGTTCGGTCACCGGACTCGCACAGGTCCACGGCTCGACGTTCCTGGTGTCCGTCGTCCCCGGTCGCGTGCTCGCCGTGGCCATCGTGCTCGGCTTGATCGTCCATCGCCTGCGGGGTGGCGTGCTCCGCGTGCCCCCTCTGGCCTGGGCCGCCGGAGCTGCCGCCCTGACGCTCTGGGTGGGAGCCTGCATGTCCGAGATCCTCGGAGGACGCGAGCCGAACCAGAACCGCTATCAGTACGCCGCGGTGGCCCTCGTGCTGCTCGTCGTCCTCGCCCTCGCCGCCCGGTCGAGGGTGCCCCGACGGGGAGGCGCCGTCCTGGCCGCGGTCGCGGTCCTGATCTGCGCGTCGAACATCGCCCTGTTGCATCGCGGGGCGGCGGCGTGGCGCCAGAAGGGGGAGTACACCACTGCGATCACCGGAGCCCTGACGGTGGCACGTGACCACGTCTCGCCGACGTTCCAGCCGGAGGACTTCGGGACGGGGCTGAAGATCGGGAACTTCAACCTGCTGCTCATCACCGCCGGGCCCTACCTCTCCGCGGCCGATGACTTCGGCTCCATCGCGGACAGCCCTCGCGACATCCTGCGCCGCCCGGAGCGGGTGCGACAGGCGGTGGACCTCGTCCTCGGCCGCGCAGAGCACCTGCGACTCGGCCCTGCAGCCGGGATTCCGTCGGAGGGAGCGCGGTGCCGGACGGCAGCGAGCGGAGCCGGTCTGGGCGAGATTGCTGCCGGCCCGGCCACCATCGTGCTGCAGGTCGCGCCGGGACACGATGCCCAGCTGCAGGTGCGCCGCTTCGCCTCCGGCTTCCGCTTCCTCCGGTTCGGAGGCGGTGGGCTCGCCGGGCCCCGCCTGGATCGCGGAACGCCGCTGGCCCTGCGGTTGCCGCGAGATCGCGCGCGACTGCCTTGGCGGATGCGGGTCAGCGGGGGCAGGGCGGTGCGGCTGTGCGTGGTCGACGCGTCCTGAGTCGAGGCGGTCGGCGACGCCGCGCGGCCTCGGGTCGGCTGCTGTCACAGGTGGGCCCGCTGCCCTGTCAGGTCCTCGCGAGCCTCCACACCGACCCGGGACGAACCAGATGTTGGCACCTCAGAAGACGACCATCGACTCGAGCTCGAGACGCTCCCCCGCGATGGCTGCGGACACCCGCGGGCCTGCCCGACGCGCTCCCGGCGCGCTCGACCGCAAGACGATGGTCGTCGCCTCGGTCGTGCTGCTCGGCGCGATCATGTCGACCCTCGACACGACCGTCATCAACGTCGCGATCGCCCGCCTCGCGATCGACTTCGACGCCTCGCTGACGACGATCCAGTGGGTCGTCACCGGGTACACCCTGGCGCTCGCCGCGGTGATCCCGGTCACCGGGTGGGCCGCGGACCGCTTCGGCACCAAGCGCATCTACCTCTCGTCGCTGGTCCTGTTCCTGCTCGGCTCGATGCTCTGCGCGCTGGCCTGGAGCGCCGGCTCGCTGATCGCCTTCCGCGTCCTCCAGGGAGTCGGCGGCGGGATGATCATGCCGGCGGTGATGACGATCCTGACCAAGGAGGCCGGGCCACACCGGATGGGCCGGGTGATGGGCATCCTCGGCGTGCCGATGCTGCTGGCGCCGATCCTCGGCCCGATCCTCGGCGGCTGGCTCGTCGACGACGTCTCGTGGCGCTGGATCTTCCTCATCAACGTGCCGATCGGGATCGCCGCCATCGTCCTCGCCCAGATCGTGCTCGAGCGCGACCGGCCGCAGCCCGCCCACAAGCTCGACTGGCTGGGGATGGTGCTGCTCTCGCCGGGCCTGACGCTGCTGATCTTCGGCCTCGCCGAGTCCGACGGCGCCGGCGGCTTCGCCGCGAGCAGGTCGTGGCTCCCGATCGCCGCCGGCGCGGCGCTGGTCACCGGCTTCCTCCGGCACAGCCGGCGGGCGGACGAGCCGCTGATCGACATCCGCACGTTCACCCGCACCCGCGCCGGCGCCGCGGCCGGGACCTTCATGCTGTTCGCGATCGCCTTCTTCGGCTCGCTGCTGCTGATCCCGCTCTACTACCAGACCGTGCGCGGCGCCTCGGCGCTGGAGGCGGGCCTGCTGCTGGCGCCGCAGGGGCTCGGGGCGATGCTCACGATGCCGCTCGCCGGCAAGCTCACGGACCGCTACGGGCCGAACCGCTGGGCGGCCTGCGGGATCCCGCTGCTGGCCATCGGGCTCGCCCCGTTCGCCTTCGTCACCAGCCACACCCCCTACCTCCTGCTCTGCAGCTTCGGCTTCGTGCTCGGGCTGGGGATGGGGCTCTCGATGATGCCGACGATGACCGCGGCGATGCAGGCGGTGCCGGCGGCCGCGATCGCCCGCACCAGCACCGCGATGAACATCGTGCGCCAGTCCGGCGCCTCGATCGGCACCGCGATCCTCTCGGTCCTGCTCACCTCGGCGATCAGCGAGAAGCTGACGGCCGGCAGCCCCCACTCCGGCGGCGGCGGCTTCGAAGCGCTGCACAAGCTGTCCCCGGCCGCGCAGGCGAAGGTCGCCGGGCCGCTCGCCGGCGCCTTCGCGCAGACCTTCGTCTGGGGGTTGGCGCTGCTGGCGCTGGCCTTCATCCCGGCGCTGGCGATGGCGCTGGGCGGGTGGAAGGCCCCGGCCGGCGACCGGTCGGTGGGGAAGGAGCCGGCCGTCGCGCTCGAGTAGGGCGCCTACTTGATGAACAGGATCTCGGAGTACTTGGGCAACGGCCAGAGGTCGTCGGCCACGATCCGCTCGAGGCGGTCGGCGACCGCGCGGACCGCGTCCATCGCCGGGACCACGGTGTCGCGGATGTAGACGGCGTGCTCGAGCCCCTCGACGTCCGGGTGGCCGGCGTTGGCCGCCTCCAGGCGCGTGATCGCCGCGTGCAGCTCGGTCACGAGCGGCTCGACCTCGGCCCCGAGGGCCTCCAGGCCGCTCGCCCGGACCTCGATGAGGTGGCGGACCGCCGCCGGCAGGATCGACGTCCGCGCCAGCGAGGCGGCCGTCTCGGCCTCGATGTTCAGCTTCGTCGCGTACTGCTCGACGAACACCTCGAAGCGCGCCTCCAGCTCGCGCCGCGAGAGGACCTTGTAGTGCTCGAAGGCCTCCACCGTCGGGTCCGCGACCAGCCACGGCAGGGCCTCCGGCGTGGTGCGCAGGTTGGCCAGCCCGCGGCGCGCGGCCTCCGCGTGCCACTCCTCCGAGTAGCCGTCGCCGTCGAAGACGATCCGCCCGTGCTCGTCCCACACCTGCTTGACGACCGCGGCGACGGCGTCGAACAGCTCCGCGCCGCCGGCCAGACGCTGCTCGAGGTCGGCCGCCATCTCGTCGACGGCCTGGGCCACGATCGTGTTCAGGACCGTGTTCGGGAAGCCGAGCGACATGCTCGACCCGAGCGCGCGGAACTCGAACTTGTTGCCGGTGAAGGCGAACGGCGAGGTCCGGTTGCGGTCGCCGCCGTGCAGCGGCAGCTCGGGCAGCACGTCGGTGCCCAGCCCGAGGTCGCCCTTCCTGGTCGCCGTGCCCTGGCCGGTGGCCAGCGTCCCGAAGGCGTTCTGCAGCTCCGCGCCGAGGAAGATCGAGATGATCGCCGGCGGGGCCTCGTTGGCGCCCAGGCGGTGGTCCTGCCCGGGGCTGGCCACCGAGGCGCGCAGCAGCTCCTGGTGCTCGTCCACGGCCTTGAGCACGGCCGCGCAGAAGAACAGGAACTGCGCGTTCTCCGCGGGCGTGTCGCCGGGGTCGAGCAGGTTGATGTGAGTGTCCGTGCCCATCGACCAGTTGTTGTGCTTGCCGGAGCCGTTGAGGCCCGCGAAGGGCTTCTCGTGCAGCAGGCAGATCAGGCCGTAGCGCCGGGCCACGTTCTGCAGCACCTGCATCGTGAGCTGCTGGTGGTCGGAGCCGACGTTCGAGTTCTCGAAGATCGGGGCGATCTCGTACTGCGCGGGGGCGACCTCGTTGTGGCGCGTCTTGACCGGCACGCCGAGCTTGCGCAGCTCCTGCTCGGACTCGAGCATGAAGGCGAGCACGCGCTCCGGGATCGACCCGAAGTAGTGCTCGTCGAGCTCCTGGCCCATCGGCGGCTTGGCGCCGAACAGGGTGCGGCCGGTCGTGTACAGGTCGGGGCGCTCGAAGTAGTACTGCTCGTCGATCAGGAAGTACTCCTGCTCGGCGCCCACGGTGGTGAACACGCGCTTGGCGTCCTGCACGCCGAACAGCGCCAGCGCGCGCAGCGCCGAGCGGCTGAGCGCGTCCATCGAGCGCAGCAGCGGGATCTTCGTGTCGAGCGCCTCGCCCGTCCACGACACGAAGGCCGTGGGGATGCACAACACCGTGCCGTTCGGGTTCTCGAGGATGAACGCCGGCGAGGTGGGGTCCCAGGCCGTGTAGCCGCGGGCCTCGAACGTCGCCCGGATGCCGCCGGTCGGGAACGAGGAGGCGTCCGGCTCGCCCTGGATGAGCTCCTTGCCCGAGAACTCGGCGATCGCGCTGCCGTCGCCGGTGGGGTTGTAGAACGAGTCGTGCTTCTCGGCGGTCAGGCCGGTCAGCGGCTGGAACCAGTGCGTGTAGTGCGTCGCGCCGCGCTCCATCGCCCAGTCCTTCATCGCCTGCGCGACCGAGTCGGCCAGCGACGGCTCCAGCGCGGCGCCGGCGGCGAGCGTGGTCTGCAGCTGGCGGAAGACGTGCTTGGGCAGCCGGTCGCGCTGGATCGACTCGGAGAAGACGTTGTCGCCGAAGGACGAGGCGCCGGGGGACGTGAGGTCCGGCGCGCCGAGGGCGGCGCCGTTGGCGCTCCACTGCGCGGCGTGGACGTTCTGCTGCCGGGTTCTGCTCATGGGCCGGGTCGGTCTCCTGGATCGGGGCGTGCGCGCACGAGGGCACGCGAGTGCTGGTCGTCACGGTAGGCGCAAGCCAGGCGGCACGCTTTGTCCGCGCGTCCAAACCGCGCCCCGCGGCCTTCGCCCTCGGGGTGACCGGCGGCGCGCGGGGGGTCCGCCCCGTCGCGGCGCGCGGCGGTTCGACCGCGTGGCGGGTGGCCCTCCCGGATCTTTCGACACCGGGCCAAAGAGCGCGGCGGCGCCCGGGCGCAGACTCCGCGGCGCCACTCGATCCAGGAGGACGCATGCGCCGTTCGCTGCTGGCCACCGGGCTCCTCGCGAGCCTGACGGTCGCTCTCATCCTGCCGGGCTCAGCCCTGGCGGACACGTTCGATGCGAAGGACCTGCCGCAGTCCGTGGGCATCAACTCGATCTGGGTCATGGTCGCCGCGCTGCTGGTGATGCTGATGCAGGTCGGCTTCATGTTCCTGGAGATCGGGTTCTCCCGGGGCAAGAACGCGGGGACGGTCGTCGCGAAGATCCTCACGAACTTCTCGATCGCCTCGATCATGTACTGGGCGGTCGGCTTCGCGCTCGCGTTCGGGGGCGCGACCGGGAAGCTCGTCGGCACCCACGGCTTCTTCCTGCGGGACTTCGGCGACCCGGCCAAGGCGTTCCCGGTGATGGGCCTCTCGGACGCCACGATCGAGGCCAAGTTCTTCTTCCAGTTCGTCTTCTGCGCGGTGTCGCTGGCGATCGTCTGGGGGACGACGCTCGAGCGCATCAAGTTCGGCGTCTACGTCATCTACGCGGTCGTGTTCAGCGCGCTGATCTACCCGATCGCCTCGGGCTGGGTCTTCGGCGGCGGCTGGCTGCAGGCCAACATCGGGATGCAGGACTTCGCGGGCTCCACGGCGGTGCACCTGATCGGGGCGACCGGCGCGCTGGCCGCCGTGCTGCACCTCGGGCCGCGGCGGGGCAAGTACGCCGCCGACGGGACGCCGCGGGCGATCCCGGGCCACAACATGCCGCTGTTCGGCCTCGCGGTGCTGATCCTGTGGTTCGGCTGGTTCGGCTTCAACCCGGGCTCGACGCTCAACGCGCTGGACGGCCGCTTCACCGAGGTCGTGGTCGTCACGAACCTCGCGGCGGCCGCCGGCGTGCTGGGCGCGATCCTCACCGCCCACTGGAAGACGAAGTGCATCGACATCGGCATGGCGGGCAACGGCGCCATCGGCGCGCTGGTCGCCGTCACCGCGCCCTCGGGGTACGTCGCCCCGTGGGCCGGGGTGGTCATCGGGTTCGTCGCCGGCGTGATCGTCCCGCTGGGCGTCTACGCGATCGACCGCCGGATCGACGATCCGGTCGGCGCCCTGACCGCGCACGGGCTGTGCGGCATCTGGGGGACGCTGAGCTGCGGCCTCTTCACGCTGCCGTCGCTGGCCGCCTTCAACGCGGTGGGCAAGCCGGGCCTGCTCTACAGCGGCTCCTTCCAGCAGCTCGGGGCGCAGGCGCTCGGCGTGGTGACCGTCTTCGCGTTCGTGTTCGCGGTGTCGTGGACGACCTTCTGGGCGATCAAGCGGACCTACGGCATGCGCGTCAGCGAGGACGAGGAGGACGCCGGCCTCGACATCTCCGAGCACGGCATGTACGGCTACCCCGAGCAGTTCATCCCGGCGCCCGAGCTCGTGGGCTACGGCGCGACCCCGTCGATCCCGACCGCGGTGGGAGCCGCGGTCGGCGCGGCCCCCAGGGAGGTGACGGCATGAAGAAGATCGAGGCGTACATCCGCCACGAGGCCTTCGAGCCGATCCGGACGGAGCTGCTGGAGCTCGGCTTCCCGTCGCTGTCGATCGGCGAGGTGAAGGGCTCGGGCCGCCAGAAGGGCGTGACCGAGCGCTACCGCGGCGCGGAGCTCACGAACTACCTGCGCCCCAAGGTCAAGCTCGAGTGCGTGGTCGCCGACCGCGACGCGCGGACGATCGTGGACACGATCCTCAAGCACGGCCGGACGGGCGCGGTCGGTGACGGCAAGGTGTTCGTGGTCCCCGTCGACGAGGCCTACCGCGTGCGGACGGGCGAGTCGGGCGAGGAGATCCTCCAGGCCCACCCGGGCGCCGCGGCGGCGGCGTAGCGCGGGCGGCACGGACGCGGGGCCGCCTCCCTCGCCCGTCCGCGGCAGCGCGCCGCGGGGCGGTGGACTACGGTGCGCGGACCGGCGGGCGCGCGCGCCGCCGCGAGAGTCCCACATGGTGAAGGAGCCAGACGTGAAGAAGATCGAGGCCTACATCCGCCACGAGGCCTTCGAGCCGATCCGGACCGAGCTGCTGCAGCTCGGCTTCCCGTCGCTGTCGATCAGCGAGGTCAAGGGCTCGGGTCGCCAGAAGGGGATCACGGAGCGCTACCGCGGGGCGGAGCTGACCAACTACCTGCGCCCCAAGATCAAGCTCGAGTGCGTCGTCTCCGACGGGGACGTGCAGCGCATCGTCGACACGATCCTCAAGCACGGCCGCACGGGCGCGGTCGGCGACGGCAAGGTCTTCGTGGTCCCCGTCGAGGAGGCCTACCGCGTGCGCACGGGCGAGGCGGGGGAGGAGATCCTGCAGTCGCACCCGGACGCGGCGCTGAAGGCGGGCTGAGCGGGAGCGCTGGAACGTCCAGGCGGGCTCAGCGGGCGCTGAAGGCGGGCTGAGCGGGAGCGCCGGAGCTTCCAGGCGGGCTCAGCGGGGGCTGAGGGCCGGCTGAGCGGGAGCGGCCCCGGCTACGGCTTGCGCACCACGTCGCCGGTCGCCGGGTCGACGACGGCCTGCGCGGGCTTGCCCGAGATGGCGACCGTGATCGAGCCCCCCGGCACGCCGCCGCCCGCCAGGCGGGCCCTGGCCTTGCCGTTCAGCCCGGCGGCCACGCGGTAGCTGACCGTGTGGCGCCCGGCCGCGACGGCCGTCACGTGCCAGGTGAACGTCCGGGTGGCGCCCGCGGGCAGGCGGCCGAGCGCCCACGTGTTCACGTACGCGGTGGTCCCGCCGACCGGGCCCTGGTCAACGATCCAGACCGGGCGCTCGTCGGAGGCGAGGCCCTGCTGCTGGGAGGTCGAGTCGAAGCTGTCGACGGTCACGGCGACGTCCGGGATCGCCTTGGTGCCCGAGTTGTGCACCTGCACGCGCATCACGGCGGGCTCGGCGAGCGACTGCCTGGTGGGAAACGACGCGTCCAGGACCTCGACGCGATAGGTCCCGGAGGGCTCGCCGGCGTCCTGGCGCGTCCCGCCCCCGCACCCGGCGACGACGAGCGCGAGCGGCGCGAGGCACGCGACGATCCGTGCGGGTCGGAGGCTCCCCATCCGGGGGCGAACCTACCACGGCGCCCCCCGGGTGCGCAGCGGCTGCCGGACGCCGCTCCGGCAAGCGGTGCGCCAGCGGCGGTTGCCGGTTGGCAAGCCTCGCGGGGGTCGCGTAGTGTTCGGCCGGGCACCGCGCAGCGGTGCCGCCGGCGGGTTCGGAGAGGAGGGTGGAGTGGTACGCAGCGTCGCCGATCGAGCGTTTCTTCCCACGAAGAACCTGCTCGAGGAAGTCGGGGACATGATGATCCTCACGGGGAAGACGCTCATGTCCGCCCTGCGGCCCCCGTATCCCTACGGCGGCGAGTTCGTCCAGCAGTTCCTGTTCGCGCTGCGGCTGTGCTGGTTCCCGCTGCTGATCTCCACGGTGGCCTTCGCCTACGGGGCGCCGGGCCTGCAGGCCGCGAACTTCCTGGTGCTGTTCGGCGCGCTGGACCGTCTCGGCGGCTTCTTCATCCTCGCCACGATCCGGGAGTTCGCCCCGTTCGTGAGCGCGATCGTGCTGGCCGGCGTCGCCGGGACGGCGATCACGGCCGACCTCGGCGCCCGCAAGATCCGCGAGGAGCTCGACGCGCTGCAGGTGCTCGGCGTCGACCCGGTGAAGAACCTCGTCGTGCCGCGCTTCCTGGCGCTGATGCTCGTGACCGGCCTGTTCGACGTCTACGCGATCATCTTCGGCGTCTTCGGCGGCATCCTGACGACGCTCGTCAACCACGCGCCCCTCGGGCCGTTCTGGGCCACCTTCTTCACGAACGCGTCGATCACCGACCTCTGGGGGTCGGTGCTGAAGTGCACGATGTTCGGGGCGATCATCGCCATCGTCTGCTGCTACAAGGGCATGACGGCGTCGGGCGGCGCGGAGGGGGTCGGCCGCGCGGTCAACCAGGCGGTGGTCATCGCCCTGCTCGGCGTCACCGCGTTCAACTACGTCTTCACCCAGACCCTGCTGGCGACCCACCCCGAGATCACGGTGATCAAGTAGCGATGGGTCGCACGTGGACCTCGGTCCCGCGGGACCTCATCGCGACCTTCGGGGAGCTCTTCGGGTTCTGCCTGAAGATCGTCGGCCAGGTCTACGGGCTGCGCGTCTTCCGCTTCTTCGGCGAGGCGCTGCGGCAGTCGGGGATCCTGATCCTCTCCTCGACGCTCGTGATCTGGGGCCTGGTGTTCATCATCGGCCTGCAGTGCGGGATCGAGGGCGCCTACTTCAACCGCTCGGTGGGCGCGCCGGCCTACGCGGGCGTGTTCGCCGCCTGGTGCGACCTGCGCGAGCTCGTCCCCTACGCCTTCGGCTACATGATGGCCGCGAAGGTGGGCACGGGGATCGTCGCGGAGCTCGGGTCGATGCGGATCTCCGACGAGATCGACGCCCTCGAGGTCATGGGCATCGACTCCGTGACCTTCCTGTGCGCGACCCGCCTGCTGGCCGCCTGGCTCGTGCTCCCGTTCGTCTACCTCGCCGCGATCGGCGCCGGCTTCTTCGCCTCCTACCTGGCGGTGGTCCAGCAGATCGGGGAGGTGTCGTCGGGCGGGTTCTTCCTGATCTTCTGGATGTTCCAGAATCCGCCGGACCTGCTCTACAGCGTGATCAAGGCCATGGTCATGGCCACCTTCATCGTGCTCGTCGGGTGCTACTACGGGTACAACGCCAGCGGCGGGCCGGTAGGGGTGGGCACGGCGACCGCGAAGTCGATGGTCCTGAACCTCGTGCTCGTGCACCTGGTCGGGATGCTCGGGACCCAGGTGTTCTGGGGCGCGAACCCACGCGCGCCGATCGGAGGATGAGGCATGGCACAGACCCCACGTGACCCCGACCCCCGCGACCCCGGCGCCGGCGACGCGCCCGGCGACGAGCGCTTCCGCGACGACCCCTACGCCGAGGGCTTCGCCGAGGACGAGCCCGCGCGCCCGGCCGAGCCGGCGCGGCCCACCGAGCCGGCGGCGCCGGTCGAGCCCGCCGCCGCCGAGCCGCCCGCCTCGCGCGGGCGCGTGTCCGTCGGCCACGAGCCCGACCCCGACGACGAGTACCAGTGGCACACCGGCCTGAGCCGCCCGACCGGCGCGGCCGACGCCGTCGAGTTCGTCGACGTCCACAAGGCCTTCGGCCGCAACAAGATCCTGCGCGGCCTGAACATGGGCCTCCCGGAGGGGCGGATCTCGATGATCCTCGGCCCGTCGGGCACCGGCAAGTCGGTGTGCATCAAGCACATGGTCGGGCTGCTGTACCCCGACGAGGGCGACGTCCTGGTCCACGGCGAGTCGGTCCCCAACATGCGCGACGACGAGCTGTTCGAGATGCGCAAGAAGTTCGGCGTCCTGTTCCAGGACGGCGCGCTGTTCGGCTCGATGAACCTGTTCGACAACGTCTGCTTCCCGCTGCGCCAGCACACCGACAAGGGCGAGGACGAGATCCAGGAGATCGTCAACCGCCGCCTCAGCGAGGTCGGCCTGCACGCCGCCGGCGACAAGTTCCCCAACGAGCTGTCCGGCGGCATGCGCAAGCGCGCCGGGTTCGCGCGGGCGCTGGTCCTCGACCCGGACATCGTGCTCTTCGACGAGCCCGACTCGGGCCTCGATCCCGTGCGCACCGCGCTGCTGTGCGAGCTCATCCAGGAGATCCACGAGGAGAACGGAGGTGCCTACGTCGTGATCACCCACGACATCATGAGCGCCCGCCGCGTCGCCGAGCACATCTCCGTGCTGTGGAAGGGGCGGATCGTCGAGTCGGGCCCGGCCGAGGAGCTGTTCAACTCCGACAACGCCTTCGTGCGCCAGTTCCTGTCCGGCGAGTCCCAGGGCCCGCTCGGGATGGAGTGACGCACGGCGTCCTCGCGGTTCCTTAGGTTCCGCTCAACACGCCACCAACACCCCGGCGGGAGACTGCCCGCCGCGCCGCACCTGACGACCGCCACAGTGAACACCCCCCCAACCCATCTCCCCGCCGCAGGGGGCCGCTCGTGACGGCTGCGCGCGGCGCCGCGCTCGCGGCGCTCGTGGTGGCCATCGCGGTGGTGGCGGTCCTGCTGCTGCGCGGCGGCAAGGAGCACGACTACGCGCTGCTCTTCCAGAACGCCGGGCAGCTCGTCAACGGCGACGAGGTGCAGGTCGGCGGGCGGCCGGTCGGGTCGGTGAAGGACATCACGCTGTCCGACGACAACCTGGCCAAGGTCAAGATCTCGGTGCAGGACGGCTTCGCGCCGCTGCACAAGGGGACCACCGCGGTCATCCGGCAGCTCTCGCTGTCGGGCGTCGCCAACCGCTACATCGCCCTGTCGCCGGGCCCGAACTCGGCGCCGAAGCTCGACGACGGCGCGGTGCTCGGGACGGACTCCACGACGACGCCGGTCGACCTCGACCAGCTCTTCGACACGTTCGACCCCAGGACGCGCAAGGCGCTGCAGCAGGTCATCCACGGCTCGGCGACGCAGTACGACGGCCAGGGCAAGAAGGGCAACGAGGCGGCCAAGTACTTCAACCCGGCGCTGTCGAGCACGTCGCAGCTGGTCAACCAGGTGATCTCCGACCAGCAGGCGTTCACCGACCTCGTCGTCGACTCGTCGAAGGTCGTCTCGGCGCTCGCCGCCCGGCGCGGGGACCTCACGAACCTGGTCTCCAACGCCAACGCGACCGCGGGGGCCATCGCCAAGGAGAACGCCGCGCTGGAGCAGTCGCTCGGGCTGCTGCCGGGGACGCTGCGCAAGGCGAACACGACGTTCGTGAACCTGCGCTCGACGCTCGGCGACCTCGACACCCTCGTCAACGCCTCCAAGCCCGCGACCAAGCAGCTCGCGCCGTTCTTCGAGCAACTCCGCCCGCTGGTCAAGAACGCCAGGCCGACGATCGCCGACCTGCGCAAGCTCGTGCACCAGCCGGGCTCGGGCAACGACCTGACGGACCTGCTGCGGGCGGCACCCGGGCTCGAGAAGGCGGCCAAGCCGGCGCTGGCCAACTCGACGCAGGCGCTGCTGAAGTCCACGCCGGTGCTCGACTTCGCCCGGCCCTACACCCCGGACCTGACGGGCTGGCTGCGGGACTTCGGGCAGGGCGCCGCCAACTACGACGCCAACGGCCACTTCGCCCGCGTCCAGCCGCTGTTCCAGACCTTCGACTACAACGCCGGCACCAACCAGCTCGAGCTGCGCGACCCGTCGCTGGCCCCGACAGGGCTGACCACCGGGCAGTTCCGCCGCTGCCCGGGGTCCGCCACCCAGCCGGCCGTCGACGGCTCGTCGCCGTTCCAGGACGACGCCGCCGCCGACTGCGATCCGACCCAGGTGCTCCCCGGCCCGTGAAGCGCCTGCTCGCCATCCTCGTGCTCGCGGGCGCCGTCGCGGCGATCGCCGTGCTGGGCTCCGCCGCCGGCAACTCCGACGGCGGCGACTACCAGGTCCGCGCGCTGTTCCGCAACGCCTTCTCGATCATCCCCGGCGAGGACGTGAAGATCGCCGGCGTCAAGGTCGGCAAGATCAAGTCGCTGAGCGTGACCAAGGCCCAGCAGGCGGCCGTCGTCCTGGACATCACCAAGCCCGGCTTCCAGGACTTCCGCTCCGACGCCGAGTGCACGATCCGCCCGCAGTCGCTCATCGGCGAGAAGTTCGTCGAGTGCACGCCGACGCAGCCGCGGCCCGAGGGCGCCCCCGAGCCGCCCGCGCTCGAGAAGATCCGGTCGGGCGACGGCAAGGGCCAGTACCTGCTGCCCGTCAGCAACACGTCGCGGCCGGTCGACATCGACCTCGTGGGCAACATCCTGCGCCTGCCCTACCGCCAGCGCTTCACGATCCTGCTCAACGAGTTCGGCACCGCGCTCGCGGGCCGCGGGCAGGACCTGCGGCAGGTCATCCGCAACGCCGACCCCGCGCTCAAGGAGACCGACCGCGTCCTGGCGATCCTGTCCGGCCAGAACAAGGTGCTGGCCAAGCTGGCCAAGGACTCCGACCAGGCGCTCGCCCCGCTGGCCGCCAAGCGCAACCAGGTCGCCGACTTCATCCAGCAGGCCAACACGACGTCCCAGGCCACGGCGGAGCGCAGCAAGGACCTGGAGGCCGGCATCCAGCGCCTGCCCGCGACGCTGCGCCAGCTCAAGCCGACGCTGCAGCAGCTCGGCGCGCTGTCGGACCAGTTCGCCCCGGTGCTCCAGGACCTCGACCGCGTCGCCCCCGACGTCAACCGCTTCATCGAGCAGCTCGGGCCGTTCTCGCAGTCCGGCACCCCGGCGCTGCAGAGCCTCGGCAGCGCGGCGGACGTCGGGCGCCCGGCCCTGCTCAAGAGCCGCCCGATCATCCAGCAGCTCGGCAAGTTCGGCACGGCCGGAAAGCCGCTGGCCCGCAACCTCAAGGAGATCACCGCGAGCCTGAAGGACACCGGTGGCGTCGAGCGGCTGATGGACTTCCTCTTCTACTCCACGTCGTCGATCAACGGCTACGACGCCACCGGCCACTACCTGCGCGCGCAGCTGCTGATCAACCTCTGCAGCACCTACAAGACGGTCGGGACCCCGGACTGCAACGCGAACTTCGTCAAGCCCGAGGCCTCCTCGGCCTCCGCGTCGTCGGCCTCGGCGTCCACCGCGGCGGCGCAGACCGGCAGCGGCGCCCCCGCCGTCGCGGCCCCGCGCGACGCCGCGGCGCCGGCCAAGGGCGCCAAGGCCTCCGCGGCCTCCGCCGGCGCGCTGGCGATGCCCAAGCAGGTGCTGCCGTCCGCGGGCTCCTCCGCCCCGTCCGCCTCCGCGGCGCCGCAGCCCGCCGCCGCCCGCGGCGCGGCCTCCGACGACGGGACCCGGACGCTGCTGGGCTACCTGCTCGGGGGCGGGTCGTGAGGCGCCGCAGCTCGGCCTCGATCGCCGCGAACCCCGTGCTGATCGGCGCGGCGACGGTGCTCGTCATCGTCGTGGCCGTCTTCCTGGCCTACAACGCGAACTCGGGGCTGCCGTTCGTCCCGACCTACTCGCTGAAGATCGCGGTCCCCAACGCGGCGAACCTCGTCGTCGGCAACGACGTCCGGCTCGGCGGCGCGCGCGTCGGCACGGTCGACTCGATCGAGCCGGTCAACGGCCGCGGCGGCCGCGTGACCGCGCGCGTCGGCCTCAAGCTCGAGACCGCCGTCAAGCCGCTGCCCGCGGACTCGACGTTCCTGATCCGCTCGCGCTCCGCGCTCGGGCTGAAGTACGTCGAGATCACGAAGGGCAGCTCCACGCGCTCGTTCGCCGACGGCGCGCAGGTGCCGATACGCCAGGCCACGCCGAAGCCGGTCGAGTTCGACGAGTTCCTGTCGACGTTCGACGACAAGACGCGCGCGGCGTCGCGCAGCGGCATCAAGGAGCTCGGCGACGCGTTCACGGGCCGCGGCGCGTCGCTCAACCAGGCGATCGGGGACCTGAACCCGCTGCTGACGTCCCTGATCCCGGTCGCGCGCAACCTCGCCGACCCGCGCACGCGCCTGGGTCAGCTCTTCGGCTCGCTGGACCAGGCGGCCTCGCAGGTCGCGCCGGTCGCGACGCAGCAGGGCGAGCTGTTCGCGAACCTCGACACGACGTTCAAGGCGCTGGCCGGGGTCGCGCGCCCCTACATCCAGGACGCGATCACCAACGGGCCGCCCGCCGAGGACGCGGTCATCCAGAACCTCCCCAAGCAGCGCCCGTTCCTGCAGAACTCCACGCGCTTCTTCGCGGAGCTGCGCCCCGGCGTGCGCGCGCTGTCCACCGCCGCGCCCGACCTGGCCGACGCGTTCACCACCGGCACGCGCACGCTGCGGCGGTCGGTGGCGCTCAACCAGCGCCTCAAGCCCACCTTCACGTCGCTGGCGAACTTCGCCCAGGACCCGATGGTCTCGCTCGGCGTCGGCGACCTGACGCAGACGGCCAACATCCTCAACCCGACGGTCAGCTTCATCAAGCCGACCCAGACGGTCTGCAACTACGTGACGCTGTTCTTCCGCAACGCGTCGAGCCTGCTGTCGATCGGCGACCAGAACGGCACCGGCCAGCGGTTCGTGATCATCGCCACGCCGCAGGGCCCCAACAACGAGGGCGGCCCGTCGTCCGCCCCGGCCAACGGCCCCACCGCGGACAACTTCCTGCACTCCAACCCGTACCCGAACACGGCGGCGCCGGGCCAGACGCACGAGTGCGAGGCGGCCAACGAGAAGTACATCCCGGGCAAGCAGGTCATCGGCAACGTGCCGGGCAACCAGGGCACGAACGTCGACCAGACGAAGCTGGGGAAGACGGATGCTCCGTAGGCGCCCGCCCGACGACGCGGATCGCGTGCCGCGCCGCGAGCGCACCGGGTTCAGCCCGTTCGCCATGGGGGCGATCGCGCTGGTCGTCATCGCGATCATCGTGTTCTTCGGCTTCGCCAAGCACGTGCCGTTCACGCACGGCTTCCGCGTCAAGGCGGTCTTCAGCTCGGCGGTCTCGATCCGGCCGAACTCGCCGGTGCGCATCGCGGGCGTCAACGTCGGCAAGGTCAAGTCCGTCGCCCGCCAGCCCGGCACGGACGCGTCCGTCGTGACGATGCAGATCGACGACAAGGGCCTGCCGATCCACAAGGACGCGACGATGAAGATCCGGCCGCGGATCTTCCTCGAGGGCAACTTCTTCGTCGACCTCAAGCCGGGCACGCCGTCCGCGCCGACGATCTCCGACGACGACACGCTGCCGATCACGCAGACCTCGACGCCGGTGCAGCTCGACCAGGTGCTCACCGCGCTGCAGCAGAACTCGCGCGAGGACCTCCAGGCCGCACTCGAGGGCTACGGCACCGCGCTGACGGCCAAGCCGACGCCCGCCGAGGACGCCGCCCAGGACCCGTCCGTCCGCGGCGACACGGCGGCGCAGGCGCTCAACAAGTCCTTCGACTACGCGCCCGACGCGCTGCGCGGGACCGCCGTCGTCAACTCGGCGTTCCTCGGCACCCAGCCCGACGACCTCTCCAGGCTCGTCAAGGGCCTCGGCACCGTGTCGCGGTCGCTGGACCGCAACGAGACCCAGCTCCAGGACCTCGTCACGAACTTCAACACGACGGTGGCCGCGTTCGCGTCCCGCAGCACGCAGCTCAGCGCGACCGTCCGCGACCTCGCCCCGGCGCTGCAGACCACCAACAGCACGCTGACCCACCTCAACGCGTCGTTCCCGGCGACCCGGGCCTTCGCCAAGGAGATCCTGCCCGGCGTGCGCGAGACGCCCGCGACGATCAAGGCGTCGTTCCCGTGGATCGCGCAGGCCCGCCCGCTGCTGTCGAAGGCCGAGCTGGGCGGCCTGGCCCAGGACCTGCAGCCCGCCACCGCCGACCTCTCGAAGGTCTCCGACGCCTCGCTCAAGCTCTTCCCGCAGGCCGACCTGCTGTCGCAGTGCGTGACCAAGGTGTTCCTGCCCGCCGGCGACGTCAAGATCCAGGACGGGAACCTCACGACCGGCGTCGAGAACTACAAGGAGTTCTGGTACGCGCTGGTCGGGCTCGCCGGCGAGGGCGCGAACTTCGACGGCAACGGCATGTACGTCCGCTTCGCCACCGGCACCGGCGGCCAGGTCGTGTCCTCGGGCAAGGTCGGGGTCAAGGGCGGCGGCGACGTCCTGTACGGCAAGACGTCCAACACGCCGGTCGGCACGCGGCCCGCCTTCCCCGGCAGCCCGCCGCCGAAGGTCTCGACGGTCCCCTGCAAGGACCAGAAGGTGCCCGACGCCAACAGCGCGAAGACCGGCCCCGCCGACGGGTCGAGCACGAGCGCCGCGGTGGCCCGCAGCGCCGCGGCCACGCGCTCGGTGAGGGCCGCCGCGGCCAAGGCGGTCAAGTCCGCCGGGGCGGCCGCGAAGGGCAAGCCCGCCTCTGGCTCCGGCGCCGCGACCCGCTCCGCGGCCGGGCACGGCTCCGTGATCTCCGAGCTGCTGTCGAGCATCGACCGGATCCGCTCCACGGGCGGCGCGGCGAAGGGCGGTGGGACGCCGTGAAGAAGGCGATCCGCACCTACACGCGCCCGTTCGTGGCGATCATCGGGCTGGTCATCATCGCCTGCGCCGTCAGCGGCTACATCCTCTCCAACCAGCGGCTGCACCTGCCCAACTGGGTGCCGGTGATCGGCAGCGACTTCGTCGAGTACAAGGCCACGCTGCCGACGGCGAAGTCGATCACCCCCGGCCAGGGCCAGACCGTGAACGTCGCGGGCGTCCCGGTGGGCGAGATCTCCAAGGTCGACCTCGTCGACGGGCGCGCCGTCGTCACCATGAAGATCCAGCGCAAGTACGCGACGATCTACCGCGACGCCACCGTGCTCGTCCGGCCCAAGACCGGCCTGGACGACATGATCCTCGAGCTGTCTCCCGGGTCGAACAGGACGCCCGAGCTCCCGAAGGACGGCACCGGGACGATCCCGGTCTCGCAGACGCTGGCCAACGTCGAGCTCGACGAGGTCCTCGCGGGCCTCGACGGCGACACGCGCGCCTACCTGCAGCTCCTGCTCAACGGCGCCGGCACGGCGCTGCAGGGCAACGGCCGGCAGCTCGCCGCGAGCTTCAAGCGCTTCACGCCCACCAACCGCGACCTGGCGAAGATCACCAAGCTGCTGTCCGAGCGGCGCACGAACGTTGCCCGGTCGATCCACAACTTCCGCCTGCTGAGCGAGGCGCTGGCGGGCAAGGACCAGCAGCTCTCCGAGCTGGTCGACTCGTCCAACGCGGTCTTCCGGTCCTTCGCGTCCCAGGACGCCAAGCTGCGCGAGTCGCTCGAC
>JAICJK010000533.1 GCA_025928415.1 Solirubrobacteraceae bacterium
CGCCCGGCGTCGCCAAGTGGATCGACCGCGACGAGACGTAGGCACACGGCACGAGATCTGGGGCGCCGCCGCCCGCGCGGCCGCTGCGCCGCGCGCCGCCTCCGCCGTCAGTCGAACACGCGCTGCAGCTTGAGGAGCAGGCGCAGGTCGCCCTTGAGGCGCAGGCGCCGCGTCAGCAGCAGGCGCCGCGGGTCCTGACGCCCGGCGGCGACGCCGACCCAGTCGTCGAAGGCGACGCGCAGCGTCAGGTCCGCGTGCTCCGGGCGCCCGCGCGCGGCGTGCGTGGACCCGTTGCTCAGGACCAGGTGCCAGGGCTCGAAGTCGGTGAAGTCCCAGGCGAGCGTGGTCCCCGGCTTGACGACGGAGGCGTCCGCGCTGCCGACGATCGACGCGAACAGGATCTCGACGTTCTCGGGCGAGCGGTCCACGGGCCCGCCCGGCCCGAGCATGTTGGCCTGCATGAGCTTCATCCCGCGCGCCGCGCGTTCGCGGGGCGGCAGGTCCCAGTCCATCGGGATGCGCATCCGCTCGACCGGCAGGCCGATCGCGCGCAGCTTCTGCTCGAGCGAGCGGGCGGCCTCCTCGCCCAGGTCCTCGAGCGTGAAGCCGAAGCTCTCGGTGTAGGAGCGATCCCAGTTCGGCGGCATCGCCACGCCCGCCGTCCACGGCAGCACCTCGCGCAGAACCTCGGCGATCCCGTCGGCCACGGGCTCCCCGAGCTCGCGGTAGAGGTCGGCCAGCAGCTTGACGCCGAAGCCGATGTGGCGCTGCTCGTCGTGGGCGATGTTGCGCATCCCGGCGCGGAAGCCCGGCAGGACGTCGTAGCGCTCCAGCGAGTCCTCGATCATGTGCTGGCCCGGCTGGGCCATCGCCGCCTCGACCACGATGTGGTAGAGCGTGATCGCCTTGGCCAGCTGCAGCTTGGACCGGTCGGCCCGCAGCTCGCCGGCCATCCGGTCCAGGCGGCCGAAGACCTGCCGGTGGCCCCAGGGAAGCTGCGCCGCCGTCGCCGCGAGCGTGCTCTTGACGTCCTGGCCGCCGACCCCGACGACCTCGTGCATGAAGCGGTGGAAGAAGACCGCGTGGCGCGCCTCGTCGACCTGCTGGGTCGTCAGGAAGTAGGTCTGCTCCTCGGTGGGCGCGGCGTCGATGTAGGGCGAGAGGTTGTCGGCGACCGAGTCCTCGCCGTGGAAGAACAGCGTGTACAGCCACAGCGCGCTGCGGCGCTGCTCCTCGCTGAGCTTCTCGCGCCAGTCGATCGCGTCCTGGGTCAGGTCGATCTCCGTCGCCGACCAGTTCCCCTTCTCCCAGCGGGCGTAGAGATCCTCGTAGGAGATCGCGTCGGTGGCTGCGTGGGCCGGATGCTCGATGGTGGCCATCGACGGGTCCTTTGCTCGGTGGGCTGGCTGCCCAGCCAACTCTACTGACCGACCGGTCAGCTACTCCGTGATGCTCGTCACACAGCGCCGAGCTTCGGGGAGCGCCACGGCGCCGCGAGCCGCCGGGCGAGCTCGGCCGGGACGTCGTCGATCGCGATGCGGTCCTGGGCCAGCGAGTCGCGGTCGCGCACGGTGACCGTCCGGTCCTCGAGGGTCCGGTGGTCGACGGTCACGCACCACGGCGTGCCGATCTCGTCCTGGCGGCGGTAGCGCTTGCCGATCGAGCCGCCGGTGTCCTGCTCGACCTGCATCAGCGGGCGCAGGAGCCCCGCGACCTCGGCGGCGACCCCCGGCTGCTCGTCCTTGTTGACGAGCGGCAGCACCGCCGCCTTGACCGGCGCCAGGCGCGGGTGCAGCTTGAGCACCGTGCGCGTCCCGCCGCCCTCGACCTCCTCCTCGTCGTAGGCGTCGACGAGGAAGGCCAGCGTCGCGCGGTCGGCGCCGGCGGCGGGCTCGATGACGTGCGGGACGTAGCGCTCGCCGCCGGCCTGGTCGAAGTACTCGAGCTTCTCGCCGGAGAAGCGCGCGTGCTGGGTGAGGTCGAAGTCGCCGCGGTCGGCGATGCCCTCGAGCTCCGACCACCCGATCGGGAACAGGTACTCGACGTCGGCGGTGGCGCTCGAGTAGTGCGACAGCTCGCCGGCGTCGTGCTCGCGCAGGCGCAGGTGGTCCGGCCGCAGGCCGAGGTCCTCGTACCAGTCGCGGCGGGCCTGCTTCCAGAACGCGTACCACTCCCCGGCCTCGGCGGGCGGCACGAAGAACTCCATCTCCATCTGCTCGAACTCGCGCGTGCGGAAGATGAAGTTGCC